>CAYSDT010000153.1:1220-7123 GCA_964429835.1 uncultured Ardenticatenaceae bacterium
GTTCTCATCTCGATTGCGATTCTTTTTTCTGCGCTGGACAGCAGTAACAACATCGGCCGTTTTCTTGATATTGTGCGTAATCCATTAACGGCCGTTTCTACCATAACCACCGCCGGTACAGACAGTGCCATCGACATCGCCAGCGGCCCCCTCAATCTCACCGCCGCCCGCACCGAAATCGACGAGCTGCAAGCACGAGTAAATGAACTCGAACGCGAAAATGAAGAGTTACGCGAAATCGAAAGCGAGTACCAGCTTCTGCAAAGCCTTTTCAATCGCGCCAGCCAAGCCCCCAACATCGAACGCATCATCGCCACCGTCATTGGCCGCGACCCCAGCGCGAGCGTACAAAGTCTGCTGATTGATCGCGGCAAAGCGGATGGTGTGCAAGTCGGCAAGCCCGTCGAAAGTGCGCGAGGGCTGGTCGGCCAAGTGTTCCGCACCACCAACGATGCCGCCCAAGTTATCCTCATCAGCGATGCGGCAAGTTCCATCCCTGTCCGTTTGGGCAGTTCACGGGCGACGGGGCTATTGCGCGGCGGTGGTCTGGGTGGGTCGATGGTTATCGACTGGATTGACCTCAAACACGAAATCGAAGTTGGTGAAGTGGTGCTGACTTCTGGTTTGGGCGGCAAATTCCCCGAAGATGTAATCATTGGCCGCGTGTCAGAAGTGGATCGCAGTGAAGCAGATCTTTTTCAGCGTGCATTTGTGCAACCTGCCGTTGATTTTTCGGCGTTGGAGATGGTTTTCGTCATCACCAACTTTGAGCCGACAGACACCGCTATTTTTACCAACCCACCAGGGGGCTGATATGGGATCAACTGTTTACATTGCGTTACCGTTGATGGTCGTGTTGGCGATATTACAAACGGCCGTTTTTTCCCGAATCCCCATCCTCAATAATGTGCCACAAACTATTTTGCTGGCCTCCATCTCATGGGGGCTGTTGCGCGGCGTGACCGAAGGGGTCGTCTGGGCGTTCATCGGCGGCTTCATTCTGGATTTATTCACGATTGCACCGATGGGATTAACGGCCGTTTCTTATATAACGGCCGTTTTCATCACCGTCTGGCTGCAAGAAAGCCTGCCCAAAAGCCGCTTCTTCACCCCGCTCATTCTCGCAGGGCTAGGCACACTCATCGCCACCATCACCTATCAGATTGGCGCACGCTTGCTCGGTTACTCGTTCAGCATCCAAACATTAACAGCGTTGCCTCAAGCCATCCTATTGAATATCATCGTCATGATGCCGATGTATTGGGCAATGTCCGCCCTCTACAATCTGCTGCGCCCACGACGGGTACACTTATGAGATGAGGAGCAGGGGAGATGAGGGGCAGGGGGGCAGGGGTGATGAGGTAATGAGGTAATGAGGTAATGAATATCAAAGATAATGAGATAATGAAGATCAACAGTGATGAGAATACAATTCTCCCCTGCTCCCCTGCCCCCCCGCTCCCCTGCCCCCCCAAACCATGTCACGCATAGGTTGGGAACACATAGACGACCCCGAAGCGATGCAAGAAGATGTCAGCTTAACCGCTCGCATCTACTTTTTGCGTATCTTCATGCTCGCCATCTTTCTTGTGTTGGCGTACCGTGTCTGGTGGGTGCAAAATAATCGTGGTGAAGAATTTCAGGCGTTGGCAAACGACAACCGCTTGGCACGATTGACGGAAGATGCGCCGCGTGGAATTATCGTTGACCGCTACGGCAATCCGATGGCGATTAACCAGCCGACATTTAACGTCACCATCACCCCCGCTTTTTTGCCGAGGGGAGATGATGAAAGAACGGCCGTTTTTAACCGCCTTTCCATCCTCACAGGCGTACCTGTCACCAACACCCTCGCCCAAACAAACCTTATCGCCGCCGCCGACCCCGAAACCGTCGGCATTTACACCAGCCTTGCAGGAATCTACGGCGAATCCACTCGTGACACCCTTGACGACGCAGGCATTGTCCCCCGCTTACCCGACAGCATTCTAAACATCGTCGCCGAACACAGCTTCGCCCAATTCGCCCCCGCTGTCATCACCACAGGCATCCCCATCACCCTTGCGTATCGCATTGAGCAAGAAAGCATCTTTCTGCCTGGTGTGCGCGTCTTTGAAGAGCCGCGCCGCTTCTACCCCGATGGCGAATACGCCTCCCATCTTACGGGGTTTATGGGGCCTATTCCCAACGAAAACTGGATCAACGATTTGGGCTACGAGCGGGATGATCGCGTTGGCTGGGCAGGCTTGGAATCGTCGATGGAAGTTGAATTAGCGGGGCAAAAGGGGGAGCGACAGATTGTACAAGATTGGACGGGGCGCGAACTCAATCAAATCGGCATAACGACCGATCCCGTCGCTGGGCTGAATTTGCATTTGACGGTTGACATGGAACTGCAACGCATGGCCGACGATATTTTAGCGGCGTACATGGCGACCAACAGCAACACTGAGCGCATCGACGACATCACGGGCGAGCGCACCTATCCTGAAATTGAACAAGCGGCCGTTGTTGCCATGAACCCGCAAACAGGCGAAGTGTTGGCGATGGTCAGTTACCCCCGCTTCGACAATAACGAATTCGCCACCGAAGTCCCCGTCGATTACTATCTCGGTCTGGCGCGGGATGATTACAAACCATTGGTCAATCACGCCGTCAGCGGCACATATCCGCCCGGATCCACTTTCAAGCTCGTGCCATTAGCTGGTGCATTGCAAGAAAATCTCGTCTCCCCCAATCGGCGGCTGAACGCGCCCGGTGAAATTGTCATTGCCAATAAATTCGCCCCCAACGATCCCGGCCGCGCCCAAACATTTGTTTGCTGGCTGCGAACGGGACATGGTTCCGTCGATGCGTACACGGGGCTGGCAAATTCATGCGACATCTACTTTTACAAAATCAGCGGCGGCTACGATCAAGATGATGAGTATGTGGAAGGGTTGGGCGTGGAAGGCATTGCCTTATACGGCACACAATTTGGTTTCGGCCGTGTGCAAGGCATTGAATTGCCGCTGGAAGCACCGGGCAACCTGCCCCCCAATCGCAACTGGAAAGCACAAACCTACGGCGAGCCGTGGTCAACGGGTGATGATTATAATTTGGGCATTGGACAGGGGTTTGTGACTTCAACCCCGATGCAAGTGGCACAAATGGCGGCCGTTATCGCCAATGGCGGCTTCCTCTATCGCCCGTCCATCATCCATCACATGACAGATGAAGATGGCAACGTCGTCAAGACAGACGAGGACGGCAACATCACCGCCAGAGCGCATTTGGATTTGGATGGTGAATTGATTGTGACCGACGGCGCAGGTGAACCATTGGACGATCCGAGTGTGCGCTTTGAATTTGATGAAGAGGGCAATTATGTTTTCCAATCCGAAGTTATCGACGCGCTGGCGGTGGATTCGCAATACATTCAAGTGGTGGCCGATGGGATGAAGTTGGTCAACACCTACATCAGCCCTGAAGAGTTTTACACGGGCGCAACTTATGTAGATTGGCTCAACAAATTCGGCATCACGACGGCGGGCAAGACGGGAACGGCCGAATACTGCGACAACATCGCCATTGATCGCGGCTGGTGTCGGTTTGAGGATATTCAACAGGCGAAAGTGCTGCCGACCCATGCGTGGTATGTCGGATACGCGCCTGTGGAAGACCCCGAAATTGTCGTGGCGGTGTTTACGTTCAATGGCGGCGAGGGATCACGCTGGTCTGCACCCGTAGCGTGTCATGTGATGGCATCTTATTTCAAAGTTGGACAATACGCCGAAGGGTTGACGCGGGAAGAGTGGCAAGAGGCGATCAAACCTGAAAATCGGGCGTGCAATTATGCGTTTGGGGTGAATCCTGTGTTTGAACCGCCGCCAGAGACGGCCGAAGACACGGTGGAAGAAGTGCCTGCTGAAAATTAGAATGGGACACTGATTCCTCTGATTTCACTGATAAAAAAAGGAGATGCTCGGTATGAGCATCTCCTTTTTTTGTTAGGTGGGGAAGGTCAGGGGGAGTGACCGCGTACAAATGGATAATGGATAATGCGTAATTATCCATTATCCATTTTCAATTATCAATTTCCCTCCCCAAGATTGCCAAAATACGCCCCACTCTGTACAATGCCACCCATGAAAGAAAATACAAACACAAATGATGAACCTACCCTCAATTATGGTGGGCAGGCTGTTATTGAAGGCGTAATGATGCGCGGCTCAAAAGCGTTAGCTGTCGCCGTTCGTAACCCCGCTGGAAAAATCGTCGTTCATACCGAACCGTTAAACCAACATATTTATGGAAGCCGCATGGCAAAAACCCCGTTTTTGCGCGGCCTGACTTTGCTGTGGGACGCACTTGGCTTGGGCATTAAAGCCCTCATGTTCTCTGGCGATGTGGCTATGGAAGAAGAGGATAATGATGGTAAAGAGGCCGCCAAAGCGTTTGAAGGCCCCGCCCAATGGGCGACCATCGCTTTTTCGCTCACCTTTTCGGTGCTGCTATTCTTCGTCTTGCCCACCGTTGTCGCCGATTTGGCGGTGCGTGTCTTGCCCGCTGACAGCCAATCCATTTCCAATTTGATCGAAGGTATTGTGCGGCTCGTACTGCTTGTCGGCTATATTTGGGGCATTGGGCGCATGGAAGACATCAAGCGCGTCTACTCCTATCATGGCGCAGAACATAAAACGATTAACGCCTTCGAGGATGGAGCCGAGTTGACTCCTGAAATCGTCGCTGGCTATTCGTTGGAACATCCACGTTGCGGCACGGCATTTTTGCTGACCGTCGTCGTCATCTCCATCTTGTTTTACACGCTGCTGCCCGATGTGATAAATGATAATTTGCTTATCCGCATTTTGTCGCGGATTGTATTACTGCCTGTGATTGCGGGTGTGTCGTATGAATTTTTGCGATTCACCGCTAAACATCAAGATAATGCGTTCATTCGTCTCATCACCAAGCCGAATTTGGCCTTACAACATTTGACAACAAATGAACCCAGTTTAGACATAATTGAGGTTGCCATCGTCGCCCTTGAACGGGTGTTGGCGTATGAAGGCGGGGATGAAGTTGTGGAAGGAACGGCCGTTATTGATGATGAAACGGCCGTTTACAAAGAATCGCCCATCCTCGCCCCCGTTGGCTAGATAATGAAAGTGTAGGGGCGCACCCTTGTGGTCGCCCAAAGCAGGGAAGGAAAAATGTCCAAAAAACAAGCCGAAAAGTTCAACAAAGAAGGATTAGCCCATTACAAGGCTTGGCAGCTCGAAGATGCCATCACCTCTTTTGAAAAAGCGACGAAAGCGGACGATACCATCGCTGAATATCCGCTGAATTTGGCGCGGGCGTGTGCGCGGGCTGGACGGTACGATCAGGTGATGGAAGCGTTGGGCAGTTACTTGCATTTGGAAACAGAAACGGCCGCTTCTGCCCGTTACCAACGCATCTTCTCCTCTGCACCTGATGATGTAGAATCCCTGCTTGTGGACACGATGAGTACAATGAAGCTGCCGATGCAGCAGATTGGCAAAGGGTTGCAAATGTGGCTGGAATACCGCATCGCCATTGGTGAGCAGCCATTGCGTGTGCCAAAACCGTCGTTATGGGCGGGCGGCATCACTTATGCGATTTTGAAGGTCAATTTTGACGAAGATCACGCGCCGCGTGTGGCAAAGGCGTATAACATCAGCCAGCGGGCGATACGAGACAAATATCACGAGTTGGTCGAAGCACTTGACCTTATGCCTGCTGATTATCGTTACTTTACAGGCAATAAAAATCCATTGGATAAATTAGTGGAAGCGGCGCAACTGTTGGAAACGATGGATGAGAAGTTTAAGGAATAAAAGAAACAATGTAACATCTCAATAACTTGGGGTAAAGACCTGACAGGTTTCATCCAGACCTCT
>CAYSDT010000154.1:0-7105 GCA_964429835.1 uncultured Ardenticatenaceae bacterium
TTCGGCTTGTTTTTTGAGTTCGGGGGTGACTCGTGCTTGTACGGTTACGTTGCTCATAGTTCATTATCCTGTGTAGGGGCGAACCCTTGTGGTCGCCCATGATTTTGGGCAGGCACAAGGCCATGCCCCTACTGCGTATTGCTAAAATTTAACTGCATTATACAACTGCATAATTGCAGTACGCAATTAAATGATTGCAATCTGCAATCAAATTAGCAATGCCACCCCTAACACAAGCAAGAGGATAAGTACCAGTTTACGAAAGAGGACGGGGTTCAAACGGCCGTCTAGCCAAAACCCCATCGCCAGCCCCAAGAACACAGCGGGAACGGCGTATAAATACCGTTGCAGGATGAGGGGCGAGTAGTTCCCCATCGCCCAATGGGTCAGGATGACCAATGAACTGTTGATTAAAAAATACCCTTGCAGATTGCCTTTGAACGCCGATGGTTCCCAGCGGCGGCAATTGCCGTAGATGATGACAGGCGGGCCGCCCGTGTTGTACGCCCCGCTTAAAATGCCACCGAAGAAGCCGAAGATGTAGCCGAAAAACGGCCGTTTTAATTCAGGCAATCGCATATTCGACAGCGCATACAGCGCATACGCAATAACAATCACCCCCAAGATATTGATAATTAAATCACCCTCTATTTGGCGCAACAGGAAAACGCCAAGCGGAATGCCAAACAAAGACCCCGCCGTCAATCGCACCGTTGCCCGCCAATTAAATGCTTGCCGATAGCGCAACAGCATTACAAAACTGAGCGTAGCCGCCAATAACGACATCAACGGAATGCTCTGATCGGGCGGTAAATACAAACTCATCAACGGCACGGCAATAAGGGCAACGCCAAAGCCAACACTGCCCTGCACAAATGCGGCAAGCAGTAAAACAAAAAAGGTGTAGATGAATTCGTTCATAACTAAGCAGGGCGGGGGAGCGGGGGAGCAGGGGAGCGGAGGAGCAGGGGGGATTGAATCTCCTCATCTCCCCATCTCCCCTGCTCCTCATCCCCTCATCTCCTCATCGCTTCTCCACCCGATGCCATTGGCGCACGCCAATGGGAGTGAGGGTGTAGCCTTCGAGTTCGGGATTGACGAGGACGGCGTTGATGCCGTGCGTGGTGAATACGACGGGAGCTTCTTCCACAAGTTGCGCTTCGATGTCGGCGTAGAGGGCGAGGCGTGTCGGTGCGTCGGTTTCGATGCGGGCTTGTTCTAGTTTGGCATCAATTTCTGGGTTGGAATAACGGCCGTTATTCTGCACCGACTCACTATGATATAAAATATCGAGGAAATTTTGCGGGTCGGGATAATCCGCACACCAGCCGCTGGAGTAGAGATTGCCAACATTGCCATCGTACAGTTCATCGTAAAAGATGAACGGGTCGATGACGACGGGGTCGATTTTGACGTTGAGATTTTGTTGCCATTGGGTGATAACGGCCGTTACATAATCCCCCACCTCGCCATACCCCGACGTGGAATAGGTCAACGTCGGGAAGCCCGCGCCATCGGGGTAGCCCGCCTCCGCCAGCAGTTGCCGCGCCCGTTCGGGATCGAAGGGGTAGCCTTCTAAATCAGCATTATAACCCGGCATTCCCGGCGGTAACGAGCCGTGCGCGGGTAGCGCATTGCCGCCGTAGAACAGTTCAATCATTAGCTCTTTATCGAGGGCGTAGTTGAACGCTTGGCGCACGCGCACATCGTCAAATGGGGCGATGGCATTGTTGAGACCGATGGTTGAGGTACACATCGAAACGCCCATTTGCACATCGCCCGCCAGCGCGTCGTTGGGGTCTTGCACCCGTTCCAACGCGCTGTTGCCGATGCCCACCATGTCGATTTCGCCCGTTTCGTAGAGCGAAAGCGGAATGCCCGCGCCCATCAAATAGACGAGCTTTTGCACCCGCGCTGGTTCTAAATAGTACGCCGCGTTGCGCTCCAAAACCATGATTTCATCATCTTTCCACTCTTGCAGGCGGAATGGGCCGCTGCCGTTGGGGCGATGTTCCCAATCGGATTGGGCGATGTTGTTTTCATCGACCACATAGGCGACGGGGTACGCCAATTTGGACAAAAAGTAGACGACGGGTTCGGCTAACGTGACCTCCAGCGTGTAGTCGTCGATGGCTCGCAAGCCGTCAATCGCCCCCGCGCTGCCGTCCAATTTGGCCGCCACGCCCGCGATGTCGCCGAGATAAGTGGCGGCGGTGTCGCTGCCGAGAGCGGGATCGGTCGCCCGTTCCCATGAATAAATCACATCTTGGGCGGTGACGGGGCTGCCATCGTGAAAGACGGCGTTTTTACGCAGGTAAAAGGTATACACTAACCCGTCGTCGCTGATGTCCCAGCCGGCGGCCAGTTCGGGCTGAATTTGCAAATCCGCATCAAGGGCGATGAGGCCGCTGAATATATGGCCGAGTGCGCCGCTGGGGCCGCCGTGCGTGATGGCGGGGTCAAGCGTGCGTGGTTGTCCGCCGCTGAGAATGATCGCGCTGTCGGGGTCTACGTCGTAATTGGAAACGGCCGTTTTTCCCCCCACTTCAGTTAATTTACAGCCAAACAGGGTTAGAAAAAGTAAGGCAAGTGGCAGGTAACGAGTGGCAAGTGCTTTCATTTGGAATCCTCCATGTCTCCGCTCTTTCCACGCTCTGCGTGGAATGCCGTCTCCCGACGCTCTGCGTCGAGTGGACGCAGAGCGTCCCGATCTTCATTCCCACGCAGAGCGTGGGAACGAGATGGTTTTGTAATAGCAAGCACACCCATCAATAAAAACGGAACCATCCCCAGCCCGCAAATGCCTGTGGAGGCGGGCGGCGGCTTGGTTTCCGTTGCCGGCGGCTGGTTCGCTTCGGGCGGGGTGGGCATGTGGCGGGGGATGGATTGAGAAACGGCCGTTTCCACAGCAGCAGCCACAATCGGGGTGGGCGTAGGGGGGATGGCTCGCGGCGGTGCTAAAATCGCCGCCCGCCATGCCACTTCCAGTCCATCGACATTGAAGCCGTAAACCGCTTCCAACGCCTCATCGTAACCGTTGCCCGCCGCTAATGTCAGCAGCAATTCTTGCATCTTTTCCGAGCCGTACTCTTCAAATAGATAGTTCACCACGCTGTAGCTTTGGGCGTATGCACTGCCAACGCCGTCACCGTGCGCGGGGAACGCGCCGTTGAGACTGCGTAACGGCGCAAAAGTGTCATTAGCAATGCCGTCAGCGATGGGGTTGAGCGTCTCCGCGTCGGGCGCACCTTCGGCGTAGACGGCCAGCCCTTCGTCCAACCACGTTGGCCGTCGCCCGCCGATGCAGCTTTGCCCGTACTGCCCAATCACCAGATGCGCCATCTCATGTTGAACGGTGCTGCGCCCCCAACTGTCGGCGATGTTCGGCGGAACGCCCATCAAGATGGTGTTGTATTCGCTGAACGCCACGCCGCCAGCCCAATCTTGGATGAAAATCACTGCATCGCGCATCTCGGCCGAGTCGCCGTAGATGTAGAAGTTGATGTCGCTGTCCATCTGGATGCCCATCTCGTTTTCCAGTCGCGCCAGCCCTTCAACGGCCGCTTCTAACAAAATCGGCCCCACCGCGTCGCCTTCGTACCAGTTCATGCTGATGTCGCCGCTTTGGACGGTTTGCCAATCAAAACGATCATCAACAAAGGTGAATTCCTGCGCGGGGGTGATGGTTTCGACCCCGTTCACATCGGTCACTGTCCAATGCCAGCGCAAGGTTGCGCCCGGCGGCGGGTTGCCCGACCGACGCATGACCCATTGCCACTCGGCTCCATCGCCGCTGAGGGCGACGGGGACGTTGGCGGCGGCATCCAGACAGCCGAACTGCTCCACTTCGTAGGTGAGAACTGCGTCGGCGATGGCGGTGTCGCTGTCGTATTCCAGTTGGAAGGTGACGCTGTTGGGGAAGTCCACAATGGCTTCGTTGCGGGTGATCGTGGGCGGGGATTGGGCGTGGGCGATGGGGATTGCTAGTAGTGCCAGCCCTAATAAAATGAAGGTGATTTTTTTCATAGGTGTCCTCGTTGTTCGGAAAAATTCAATTGTCAATGGTTAATGGGCAATTGTCAATTGTCAACGAGGATTATATATGATTTTTGTGTGGGAGGATTGAGACATTTCCCTATATCATTCAACCACATTGCAAAATGGAAATTCTTGCCGCTTGCGTTATAATTTTCTGCATTACACTGGGAGTTTGATCAGGAAAACGGAGTTGCTTGCATGGATGTATCAATCATTGTCACCTTTTTTGCCGCTATTATTGTGGGGGGTTTGCTTGAATGGCTGCTGCATAAAACAGTTCTGCCCGAAGAGCCGACGACACGCTGGATCATTGCCGTTGTTGTGGCAATCATCTTTTTTGCAGGGGTGGCATTATGGCCGTCTATTAGCCATACGCCACAGGCATACATTGATTCCCATGATGATGAAGATTATGTACTCCGCACCATTCCCATCAACGGCCGTTATGAAAATTTCTCAGAAGATGATGCCCTATGGGTATATGTTCACCCGTCAGTAAGCGATTTATACTATCTTAGCAAAGCAGATATATTCAACAATGGAACTTGGGAAATTTCTGATTTGGTAGTTGGCAATGCTAGTGAAGAGGCCGCGAAGCAATCGTATGAATTAGGTTTGTTGCTGGGAAACAAACGGGTGGAAACATCTGTGGATGGGGTAGTAGAATTACCAGAGGGTGTTAGGCGATTGAATACAAAAATAATTGTTTACCGCGAAATATTGGGAGGAACTGTTACACCAGAACCAACGAAAGCGACACAATTAACAAACAGCCCCGTACCGATGCCAACGAGTACGCCCGTCCCTCTTCCAACAGTCACATCTGCACCCACCCGTGTACCAACGAATGTACCAACTAGCACGACTGCGCCCAGCCCAACCCATACGGCAACACCAAAACCACCCACAATTACCCCCACACCTGCACTAGGCATTGGTAGCACCCGCGTACGGCCGACGGATGGGGCGGTGATGGTGTATGTGCCAGCAGGTGAATTTATGATGGGTAGTGATAAATATGGTGACGAATATGGTGAAATGCCAATTCATCCAGTTTATTTGAATAACTATTGGATTGATCAAATGGAAGTGACCAATAGAATGTATGCCCAATGTGTGGCTGATGGGGATTGCCGTTTGCCAGAGCGCGACGAGAGTGCGACCCGCAGTAATTATTATGGAAGCGTTGAATTTGATAATTACCCTGTAATTGAAGTGAGTTGGAATGATGCCGTTACCTATTGTGAATGGGCTGATGCCCGTTTGCCCACCGAAGCAGAGTGGGAAAAAGCGGCCAGTTGGGATGAGGAAAAGCAGGAGGCGCGTACTTACCCGTGGGGAGAAACGATTGATTGCCGTTATGCTAATTATCATCCTAATAATTATTGTGTTGGTGACACAGCGGCGGTTGCTAGCTATCCTAATGGTGTCAGCCCTTATGGCGCATTAGATATGGCTGGGAATGTGTGGGAATGGACGAGTACGCTTTATCAATCTTACCCATACGTTGCAGATGATGGACGGGAGCGTATGAGTAGCATAGGCACAGATAGTCGAGTACTTCGCGGCGGCTCGTGGTGGAACAGCTACGGTTACGTCGTCCGCGCTGCTATTCGCAACTTCAGCCATCCCGCCGGCCATTACGACTTCATTGGTTTTCGTTGCGCTCAGTAGTTTCCGATGCCAAGAAGTCGGGCTTTTGCCAAAAGCCTGACTTCTGACCCCCATCAGCCCCGCATCCCCCACGCGCCAGATGCCCTTCCGCCATCCTGACAACGACCTCCCCACCGAACTGGATGCGCCCCTGCGCCATCAGGCTCGCTTGCCGGCCGATGCAGGTGCGCCCCTACTGGAGCCAGACCATATCTGGGCAGCAGTAGATGCCCATCCAGCAAGCTGAACAGCCCATCTGCCACCACCCGGATGCCGCTCTGATGAAGTAGACAGCGATCCCCATCGCCCCAGATGCCATCCTGCTAGAGTTGGAGGGTGATCCCAATCGCCCCAGATGCCAGTCTGATTGAGTTGGATACGATCCCCATCGCCCCTGATACGCCCCTGATTGGGTATAAATTGCCCCTTTATTTTTCATGCCGTTGATGCTATGATGTATTCATTGTGTTGGATACGGGAGCAGCCACGCTCCCCATCTACTTTTTTTCTACATTTGGTCTCACAAGACCATCCATACAGGAGTTGTTATGCCTACCTATTTACCCGCAGGAAATGATGCTGATCGTCTCGCCTTTTTACAACACGCCTTGTCCAGAGGGCAGGCGGATACGCTGGCTGGCAAAAGCTATCTGAGCGCGGACACCTTGCTCGCGCTGGAAACCATCGCCACTACCTTTGCCGCCGCTTACACAGGGCTGACGGACAGCAAAAGTTCGCGTAGTTTGGAAGCGTTGGATCGCACTAATGCGTATGCCGCTTTGCAAATGTATGTCCGTGATCTGTTTGAAGGATTGCGCCGTCGTGTGCGCCGCATGGGTGAACCCGCCCAAGTGTTGACGCTTTACGGCTTACCGCTGGATGGCACATCGCCCAAATATGTCTCTACCGAAGGATGGCTTTCGCTGGCCGCCGTCGCTGTCGCTGGTGATGCCAAAGCGGTCGCTGCTGGGTACGCCCCCATGAGCAATCCCACCGCCGCCGAAGTGGGTGCGGTGTTGCAAACGGCCAAAATGGAAGCGGAAGAAGCGGATGCTGCTGACCGTCATTTTGACGAACAGCAGGAAGAGTTGGCAACCTTGCGCCAAGAAGTGGATATGATGGGAGAGAGTGTGGTGAGAGAGTTGCGCTTCACGGCGTGGCGTAAAGACCCCGCCAGCCATCGGCGTATCATGCGTACCTATGGCGTAAAATACACCTATCTGGATGGTGAACCGCGTGATCCTGATGATCAGGCGGGCGATCCTGCCTAACCCAGAAGTCGGGCTTTTGACAAAAGCCTGACTTCTTACACCATATACAAAAAAAGCTCCCATTGATTGGGAGCTTTTTTTTGTATATGATGGGGGGGATGGTTACAACTGATTCAATCCGTCTGTGCCGTTGCTCCAAAAAC
>CAYSDT010000155.1:0-1545 GCA_964429835.1 uncultured Ardenticatenaceae bacterium
TGGCAAACGGCCGTTTCCCAAACAAACCTCCCTCTCCCCCCCGCCTACGACGGGGGAGACTTGCTGCTAACCCAGTTCAGCGAAAAGACGAGTGAAGTTGCCGATGGCACTTGCTTTGTCGCCCGCACGCGCACAGGCAGCGACGGCCATCCATGGATCGGCAAGGCGATTGAAAAGGGCGCGAGTATGATTTTGGCAGAACGCTCGGCCGCAGAAGTTGGCGTTGTCGTGCCGCCCGATGTCGTCTACTGGCGAGTGGAAGATACGGCGTTGACGCTGGCGTGGCTGGCGGCCGCATGGGAAGGTTTTCCCGCCAACGAACTACAAATTATCGGCATCACAGGCAGCGATGGCAAGACAACGACGGCTAATCTGCTGTACGAAATCCTGCACACGGCTGGCCTTAAAACGGGCTTGCTCTCGACTATTCGCGCCGTCATCAGCGGCGAAGATGAGTTACTGGAGTTGCACGTCACCACACCAGAAGCCCCCGTCGTGCAGAGCTATTTGCGCCGCATGGCGGATGCAGGTGTGACCCATTGCATCCTCGAAGTGACTTCGCACGGGCTGGCACAGCATCGTGTGGGCGGGATTGGATTTGAAACGGCCGTTGTTACCAACATCACCCACGAACACCTTGATTATCATGGCAGTTACGACGCATACTTCGCCGCCAAAGCGCGGCTGTTTACGGGGCAGAAATCGTGGGAAACGGCCGTTTTCAACGCAGACGACTCCTCCTACGAAAAGCTCAAAGCCATCGCCCCCGCGATTCCCATCACTTACGGCATTTATGAAAAAGCACAGGTGATGGCGAAAAACATCAGCTACACCGCCCAAGCGACCCAATTTGACCTCTGTTTTCCCAGTGAAACCGCCACCATCAAATCCGCATTGGTGGGTGAGTTTAATGTGTACGATATGTTGGCGGCGGCAACGGCCGCTTATGGATTGGGGATTGATTTGGTGGATATTGCCAATGGATTGGAAGCAGTAACGGCCGTTGACGGCCGTATGCAGCGCATTGATCGCGGCCAACCATTCCTCACCATCGTCGATTTTGCTCACACCCCATTTTCGCTAGAAAAACTAATAAAAGCGGGGCGGGCGATGGTTGCGGGGCGCATCATCGTCCTCTTCGGCAGCGCAGGCAAACGTGATGTTGAAAAGCGTAAAATGATGGCATCCATCGCCGCCCGCGATGCCGACCTCACCATTCTCACCGCTGAAGACCCGCGCACCGATTCGCTTGATGGCATTTTGGAAATGATGGCAACGGCTTGTCGTGCTGAAGGCGGCATCGAAGGTGAAACTTTCTGGCGTGTGCCAGATCGTGGCCGCGCCATCTACCACGCCCTCACCCTCGCCCAGCCCGACGACCTGTTGCTCATCTGCGGCAAAGGGCATGAACAATCCATGTGCTTCGGCACAACCGAATACGACTGGGACGACCGCACGGCGACCATCGCCGCCCTTGACCTGTTCCTCAAAGGCAAACAAATGACCGATTTGGGATTGCCAACATTTCACCTGTAGGGGCGACCC
>CAYSDT010000155.1:1645-7087 GCA_964429835.1 uncultured Ardenticatenaceae bacterium
GGGCGACCCAGCGGGTCGCCCCTACGGCATGGTATAAAAAAAGCCGCCCCGTTGGGGCGGCTTTTTTATCTCGTTCCACGCTCCGCGTGGAATGCCATTTTTCGACGCTCTGCGTCGAGTGAACGCAGAGCGTTCTGATCTTCATTCCACGCAGAGCGTGGAACGAGCATTACTTCGCGTAATTGATCGCCCGCATTTCACGAATAACCGTCACCTGAATCTGTCCAGGATACTGCATGGACTCTTCGATGGTGCGTGAGATGTCTTTGGAAATACGCGCCGCTTCCAAATCATCAATTTTGCCCGGTTTCACCAAAATGCGAATTTCGCGCCCAGCTTGCAGTGCGTAGGCACTTTCCACGCCCTCGTGGGCAGTGGCAATATCTTCCAATGTGCGAACGCGCTTGAGGTAATTCTCCAAACTTTCGCGCCGTGCGCCTGGCCGTGCGCCAGAAATTGCGTCGGCGGCCTCTGTCAAAACGGCTTCGACGGAAGTGGGATCAACTTCATGGTGATGGGCGGCGATGGCGTTGACGACGATTGGTGGCACTTTGTATCGTTTGGCGAAATCGGCACCCAATTGGGCGTGTGTTCCTTCTTGATCGTGATCCATCGCCTTGCCCAAGTCGTGCAACAAGCCGCCCATTTTTGCCAGTTCAATGTTTGCGCCCAATTCAGCGGCTAAAATGCCCGCAATTTTGGCCGCTTCAACGGAGTGGTAAAGTTGGTTTTGACCGTATGAGGTACGGTATTTGAGCCGTCCCAACATTTTGATAATTTGGGGATGGAGACCGTGAACATTAGCTTCGTAGGCGGCTTCCTCGCCCGCTTTTTGCATCACTTTATCAACTTCTTTTCTCGCATCTTTAAGCAATTTTTCAATACGGGCGGGATGGATACGGCCGTCGGCGATCAATTTGATCAACGCCCGACGTGCAATTTCACGGCGCACAGAATCGAAGCTGGAAATGATGACGGTTTCGGGGGTGTCGTCTACGATGACATCCACACCAGCGGCTTGTTCAAAGGCACGGATATTACGGCCGTTTCGACCAATAATCCGCCCTTTCAACTCTTCCTTAGGCAGTTCCACTCTGGAAGTGGTGACTTCGGCTACCTGATCGCTGGCAATCCGTTGAATCGCCATCGTCACCAGTTTACGCGCTTTCTCTTCAGCCGTTTCACGGGCGCGTTCTTCGATTTCACGCATCAATCGCGCCATATCTTGGCGGGAATCTTCCTCGACTTCTTTCAGCAACGCTTGTTTGGCTTCGGCACTGGTCATCAGGGCGATCTGTTCCAGCTTTGCCAGATGAACTTCTTCGTTTTTGTCTAACTCGTTTTTGCGGCGATCAAGGCGACTTTGTTGGCTGCTGATCGATTTTTCCCGATTTTCCAATCGCTGTTGTTGTTGATCGAGCTTTTCATCACGCTTTTCAATCCGATCAGACTCTTTTGCTAAATCAGCATAACGACGTTCGGCCGTTCTTTCCGCTTCGGTGCGCGTTTTACGAGCATCGTTCTCGGCGGTTCGCCGCGCCTGCTCGCCATCCGCTTGCGTCTTCGCCAGACGGGTATCAATATCGGATTGAACTTTTGCCAGCCGATCATCAATATCTGTCTGCGCCTTTTCACTGCGCGATTCGATGTCTTTTTGCAACTGAACGTACTGTTGCTGAATATCTGATTGTGCTTGATCTTGCTTTGGTTTTAGATAGAACCACAGGATAACGGCCGTTATGCCGCCACCTATGATGAATCCAAAAAGCAAGGGGGCGATGTTGTTCATATTAAAATTCTCCTCTCATTCATTATTTTCAATTTCTTGCCACAAACTGTCGGTTACGGGCTTGATAATGCCGTAATGGAAGCCGCGCTGCTGCAAAAAGCGACCCAGCTTTAGCCGGAAATCTGCTTGTGGGTAATGCGCCCATCGCTGGGCTTTTTTACGGGCGACGGTTTCTGCCGCTGCCATTTCATCGAGGTCGGCCAAAGCTGAGTCGATGATGTCACGCTCCACCCCTTTTTGCCGTAATTCATGGCTTAATGCCATGCGGCTGCGGGGCTTGAATGTTTCGCGCTGTTCCACCCAAAATTGGGCGAAGGCGGTGTCATCCAATAATTCGACTGCTTCCAAATCAGCGATAACTTGCTGAATGGTCGCGTCGTCGTACTCTTTTTGTTGCAGTCTACGCCGTACTTCGGCGATGCTGCGCGGGCGCAAGCTGATGAGATGCAGGGCGTTGTTTTTCGCCCTGTCTGCCAGATTTTGCCCTTTTAAGGTCTCGATTTCCGCTGGTGATAGCTGCTGCCCTTTGCGTAATGTTTCTGCTACGCGGAACGGCAATCCAAAAGCGAAAGCGTCATCAAGGAAGACGCTGACCCGATCTGGGTGTCGTTTTTGAACTGTTAAAGCGGTAATCGTTTGCATTATACTCACTCGTTCCACGCTCTGCGTGGAATGAAAATCAGAACGCTCTGCGTCCCTGAACGCAGAGCGTGGGAACGAGACAGATAGGCATAAAAAAACGGCCGTAATGAAAATTCATCACGGCCGTTTTATCAAATGTTATGTGCGTAAACAGAGGTAACGATCAGTAAACGCCGCATAAGGCTGCGTTTGGCTCATATATTCTGTCTTTATGTCTGCTTCCCGTTAAGGGAATCGCTTATCTTGGAGAAAAGACCTGACAGGTTTCTCCAGAGTTTCTTGTTTTATACAAGTATTGTTAAAAACCTGTCAGGTCTCCTCCGTGTTGGTTGTTGATTAAGATAATATAACTTGTGTGGCGGCGATAACGGCCGTTTACACAAAGCAGGTATGAATTCGCAATAAAATTTAATGCAAAGTGTACCCATCAAGCGGGCAAACTTCGGTATTAGGTCGTGATAAACAAACTGTTAAATAAGTAGCAAGTTTGTAAGTATGCAAGTTTGTAAGTTTCAACTTGCCACTTGCTACTTGCACAGCTTGTTATTTATCCAGCGCGGGCAATTCAGGCAGCCCAGCATCTTGCCGGATAAGTGCTTCCAACTCATTCAACATCGCTGTGTTTTCGGCAAGGAACTGCTTTGAATTTTCGCGGCCTTGTCCTAACAGCGTGTCGTTGTAGCGGAAGAATGCGCCCCGTTTTTGAATCAACTCACGGTCAACGGCTAAATCCAGCACGGAACCCGTGCGTGAAACGCCTTCGTTGTACATGATGTCGAATTCGCATTCTGTGAAGGGGGGGGCGACTTTATTCTTCTTCACTTTAATGCGTGTGCGGTTGCCAATGATGTCACCGCGTTGTTTGAGTGCTTGGATGCGGCGAATATCGAGCCGCACGGAAGCGTAGAACTTGAGGGCGTTGCCGCCCGTTGTGGTTTCAGGACTGCCAAACATAACCCCGATTTTGTGACGGAGCTGATTGGTGAAGATGACCATCGTGTCAGTTTGTTTGATGATGCCCGACATTTTGCGTAACGCTTGCGACATGAGTCGCGCTTGCAAACCCATGTGGCTGTCACCCATCTCCCCTTCGATTTCTGCGCGGGGAACAAGGGCGGCGACGGAATCAATGACGACAATATCCATCGTGCCAGAACGAATGAGGGCTTCGGCAATTTCCAACGCTTGCTCGCCAGTGTCTGGCTGCGAAACGTAGAGATCGTTGATGTTTACGCCGATTTTGGCGGCGTAGGCGGGGTCAAGTGCGTGTTCCATGTCGATGAACGCGCAAATGCCGCCCATCTTTTGTGCTTCAGCGATGACATGCTGGCACATCGTGGTTTTACCAGATGATTCGGGGCCGTAAATTTCGATGACTCGGCCACGCGGCAACCCGCCGATGCCCAGCGCAATGTCTAGCGGCAGGCAGCCTGTGGGAATGGAGGCCACTTCCATGTGGGTCGCGTCGCCCAAACGCATGATAACGCCTTCACCAAAGCGTTTGGTGAGGCTGGCAACAGTGTTTTCTAATGCGCGTTCTTTTTTCTTGTCGATTTTATCGGCCATAATTCAATTAACTGTTTAGTTTCTATCCTAAATCGGACACTGGTTACGCTGATCACACTGATTGGCTTCGCTTATTCTTTATCTGTGTTTATCTGTGAAATCAGTGTCCCATATGCTGATGGATATGTTATAAAACAGTCTGCGTTTCAATCCTTAAAAATGATTATGTAGTGTACAATGGCGACATGGAATTGGCAAACACGGAGAATGTGCGCTTGGCACAAAACGGCGACGAGTGGGAGATTGCGCGATTGTTACGCAACGGCCGTTTTCTGCACGCCCATCCCGATTGGTACGAACCAAATGATTGGATTGGGGAAGCTGGTTTCGTCTTGTTGCCAGAGGAAGATGCGGATGGGGGAATTAAACGGCCGTTATTTGGAACATCCCCACGCCTGCAAGCGTGCTTAACCATCGCCGCCGACCCATTGCCAGCCGCATGGGTGCGGGTGATGGCTGTGCGTGGCGATGGTGATGTTGGTGACATCGGGGATCGGTTGTGGGCGGCGGTGATGGCACGATTGAGCGGCTCGCCCATCGCTGAAATAGGGTGGCTGTTGACCGATGGATGGCCGTTGCCATATCTTTCCCGCTGGGGCTTTTCGCCCGCTTACGAGATTGAAACGTACACAAAAGAAGATATGAAAATTCCACCCATCCGCCCCTTGCCGTCCATTCAAATTTTGCCTGCGAAACGGGAAGATATGACGGCGTTGGCGGCGATGGAAACGGCCGTTTTTGACCCCCTGTGGCAAAGCAGCGAGCAAGCATTGCTCCGTGCGTTGGCGCAGACGCTCAGTTTTGATGTGGCATGGGATGGGGATCGGCCTATCGGGTATCAGATTAGTAATCGGTCGGGGATGGGGGCGCATTTGGCCCGCATCACCGTTGCTGCCGCGTGGCAGGGGCGCGGCGTGGGCGCGGCGTTGATGGCACATGCCATACGCGGCTATCAGCGGCTGGGGCTGTATTGGGTGTCGTTGAATACACAGATGGACAGCCCTGCGTCGCGTGGTTTATATGCCAAATTTGGTTTTCGGAAAACGGCCGTTTGTTACCCGATATGGACGATGAGGATAAATAATGAGTAATTTCTACGAACAAGTGTACGCCCTTGTGCTACAAATTCCGCGTGGAAAGGTGAGCAGCTACGGCCGACTTGCCAGCATGTTAGGCCGCCCCCGCGCCGCCCGTGCGGTCGGTTACGCGCTGAATGGGCTGAAAGATAAGCAGGACAATCCCGCGTATGCGGATGTGCCGTGGCAGCGTGTCGTCAACAGCAAAGGGCGCATCAGCATCATCAATCGGGAGCATGGGGGGAATGAGCAAGCCGCACGCCTGCGTGATGAAGGGGTGGTCGTCAACGACAAGCTACAAATCGATCTGGATGTGTATTTGTGGAAAGGGCTGCACTGGATTGAAATTGATGATATTTTGCAGGGAGA
>CAYSDT010000156.1:0-7000 GCA_964429835.1 uncultured Ardenticatenaceae bacterium
CCTGCAAGTTGCAAGTATGCTGATGTTGACTTGCCACTTACTCACTTGCCACTTGATCACTTGCTCACTTGCTGCTCACTTCTCGCAGGCAGCACCTCATGGCATTGCCGGCAACGCGCCTCATACACATCATTCGCGCCCACCATGACGATGGGATCGTCGTAGGCAGCGGGTTCACCATCAAGCAGTCGTTGTGTGCGGCTGGCTTCTTCAGAACAGATCATGCAAATCGCATGTAATTTACGCACATATTCAGCCCGTGCCATCAATTCGGGGATAGGGCCAAATGGCTCACCACGAAAATCGGTGTCCAAGCCCGCACAAATAACACGCTTACCCTCGCCCGCCAATGTTTCACACACGCTGATAATACCATCATCAAAAAATTGCACTTCGTCGATGGCAACGACAGTTGTTTCTGGCCTTAACAAACCCACAATGTCAGCCGAAGATTGCACAGGACGGGCATCTACACCCATCCCGCTATGCGATGTGACTTGTGATTCGTGATAACGGTCATCAATGGCGGGTTTGAAAACCTGCACATTTTGCTTTGCAATTTTCGCACGACGCAATCGCCGAATCAACTCCTCTGTTTTGCCACTGAACATACTGCCACAAATTAACTCTAAACGGCCGTGTCTGTGTTTTGTCATTTATCATCCTCCATATGATATTGTCATTCCGGCGAAGGCAGGAATCCATTTTTTCTGAGTAGTGGATTCCCGCCTGCGCGGGAATGACAAATTAAAGTAAGGTTTAGCCTATTTCTCAATATTTCGGGGGAGACCTGACAGGTTTATCGGCAACACTCGTGTAAAACGAAAGGTGTTAATGAAACCTGTCAGGTCTTTACCCCAAGTTATTGAGATGTTACGATTTAGCCTATAACGAAAAAGAGGCAGACACGCTACCGTATCTGCCTCCGTTTTTATCAATCAATTACAAAAAACTATTTATTTACTCAATCAACCCTTCACCACGAAGGTATCGCTTGATGTCGATAAGCGTCTTTTGTCCAATGCCAGAGATGGCTAACAGCGCATCTTCGCCTTTTTCCAACAGCATTTTGGCATCGTTGACGGTGACAACTTCGGCCGCAAGCAACGCTTTGTGCGCCCGCGTACCCAAGCTCATCTCTTCAATAGCCAAATTGACGGGAGCGGCCTCTTCTTGTTTCTTGGCGAGGTCTTCCTGAATTTGTTGGCGACGTTGCAAACGCTTCATAAAGCGATCAACCTGCCCTTCTGTATCCAGCAAACGTTGCGTGCCAGTGTAGAATGGATGCGTGCCTGACCAAATTTCAACCCGAAGTTCTGGTTGTGTACCGCCGACGGTCATTACCTGCTCACCATCAACCATAACAGGAGCATCAGGATACCATTTAGGATGTATTCCTTGTTTCATTTCCTTATCGCTCCTTAGCTTTCAATCGGATAAACACTGACGACTTTACGGCCGTGTTTTGTCTCGAACTTTACCGCTCCTGTAATAAGAGAGTAAATTGTATAATCTTTACCCAAGCCAACATGATTGCCGGGTATTACTTTCGTTCCGCGCTGACGCAAAATGATATTGCCGGGGATGACTACTTCACCACCATATTTTTTCACACCTAATCGCTTTGAATTGCTGTCCCGACCATTATTTGTCGATCCAGCACCTTTTTTATGAGCCATGAGATTTTCTCCTTATGCGGTGACGATTTCGTCAATCCGCAAGCGGGTGTAATACTGACGATGTCCCTGACGACGCCGATAACGTTTCTTCGGCTTATATTTCCAAACAAAAATTTTCTTGCCGCGATATTGCTCAACGACGGTTGCCTTTACAGTGGTTCCGGCGACAGTGGGCGTACCGACGCTGATAGCATCGCCATCAGACAAGAGAAAAACATTCTCCATTTCGATTTGCTCACCGACTTCGTAGGGTAGTTTCTCAACGCTGAAACTGTGGCCTACTTCGGCGCGGTATTGCCGACCACCACTCTCTACAATTGCGTACACTAGTTGTACCTCCAAAAAGAATCGGCATTCTTAGATGCCGATTAGGTTAATAAAATTCGCAAGGGAAGTGGTTGGGTATCCCAAGCGACGAACGGGAATTATAGCGTGGGTGGGCAGATTGTCAACGCGATTTTTGTCGAGTTTTATGGCGGTTATACGTTCCAAAATTTTAGGCAAACGGCAATAAATTAACGCGAATTTTCATGAATAGTCCGTATACGATTATCCTCTGCGCCAAATCAATTATAAATTTACGCCTTGACATATCGACGCTTGTCTATACAATGGAAACATATCAACGATTATCTATATGAGATAAACAGAGTCCACTGAAAAAAGTTCAATTTTTACCCAATAAAGCATAAATCCTGTCGAGACAAAAAGTTGAACTTTTGGGTTTCAACACCTTTTTTCAGTAGAGTCATAAACATGGATTCAATAACTTTTGCAAAAGCGATGGCAGATGGAACACGACAGAAAATCATGGATTTACTGTGCTGTGAGTGGCTGTGCGTCAACGATGTGGTCAGCAAATTGGGCAATGTGACCCAGCCAACCGTCTCCCATCATCTTGCCGTATTGCGTGATGCAGGGTTGGTGAAGACACGGCGTGAGGGAAAACAAGTGTTTTACATCCTCGATCAGGACTCGGTATCCTATTGTTGCGGTTTGCTGATGCAAAATTTTGCTCCTGAACGCATTTCCGTTCAGGGTATTCAAGTGCAGTAAGTTTTTTTACGTCTATACATAGACGACTATCAATATGAGGTGAACTATGACAACTTTAACCCCCACTGAAATTCATGAAGAAATGAAAACACGCTACGGCCGTATTGCCGACGAGTTCAAGGTCGATGTTTCTGCATCGTGCTGTGATGATAAAAATAGCAACATCCTTGACAGCGATTGTTGCGGTGTAGACGAAGCGCAATCGGAAGCACTATTCCAAAATATATACACGGCCGACACCAAATGGCTGCCCGCCGACGTGACCGAACTGTCGCTCGGCTGCGGCGACCCCATCACCCTTGCAGGGTTGCAACAGGGACAGACTGTGTTGGATTTAGGATCAGGCGGCGGCATTGATTGCTTTATGGCGGCGCGGCAGGTTGGCCCGACTGGTCACGTCATCGGGGTGGACATGACCCCATCTATGCTGGAAAAGGCGAATACCAACAAAAAGAAAGTCGAATTGGACAACGTGGAATTTCGTTTGGGCAAAATCGAAGATTTACCCGTAGACAATGACAGCGTGGATGTCATTTTGTCTAACTGTGTCATCAATTTGGCTCCTGATAAAACGGCCGTTTTTCAAGAAGCGTATCGTGTTCTCAAACCTGGCGGCAAGCTCGCCGTTTCTGACATGGTGACACAGGGGAATTACAGCGACGAAGAGCGTGCCGACATGGCTGCGTGGAGCGGCTGCATCACAGGCGCGGAAGATATTGTCGAGTATATCGCTGGCATTCAGTCGGCGGGGTTTGATGATATTTCTGTACGCGACAAAGCCAATCCAGAGGTTGAATTGAACCAATTACATGGAAATGACGGTCAAGCGAAGCTATTTAGTGCGCGGGTAACGGCCGTTAAGCCACTGTAGGTCAAGTTTGCAAACTTGACCTACGCATGAGGAGAAAATTATGAATTTTGATCAAACCACAGACCGAACAACGTATCCAGCCGTCAAATGGCAGGCGGAGAGTTTACAAGAGCATTTTGGCAACCCCGACGCGCTGCCTTTTTGGGTAGCGGACATGGATTTTCCTGCGCCGCCAGCGGTCATCGACAGCTTGCGCCAGCGCGTAGAACAAGGCATTTACGGCTACGAATCCAAACCAGACAGCTACAACACGGCGATCACCAACTGGTACGAAAAGCGGCACGGATGGACGATTGATCGGGAGCATATTGAGGACACGCCCAGCGTATTGAGTGCGATTTCTGTCCTCATTAGTCAGCACACGGAAAAGGGGGATGGGGTCATCATCCAGCCGCCCGTCTTCTTTGAATTTCGGCAGGCGATTCGCAATAATAAACGACGATTGGTGAAGAATGCGCTGTTGTTTGAAAACGGCCGTTACACAATCAATTTCGCCGATTTAGAAGAAAAAGCAGCCGATCCCCGCAACAAAATCCTCATCCTCTGCAACCCGCATAACCCGATTGGCCGTGTCTGGACGCGGGATGAGTTGAGTAAAATCGGCGACATCTGCCTGCAAAACGATGTGCTGATTATCGCTGATGAAATTCATGGCGACATCGTGTATGCGCCGCATAAATACACGCCGATGGCTTCCATTTCGGACGAAGTGGCGCAAATCACAGCCACCTGCTTGTCACCTGCCAAAACATTTAACATCGCAGGCATGGTGGACGCACTGGTCGTCATCGCCAATGATGCCCGCCGCGCCCAATTCCATGCGTTCGCCCATCAATTCCAGATCAATAAAACGAATGTGTTTACGATGTCGGCAGTCGAGGCAGCGTACACGGATGGGGAGGTGTGGCTGGATGAGGTGTTGGCTTATTTGCAAGGCAACATCGCCTATGTGCGCGATTATTTGCGCGAAAACATCCCGCAAATCACCCTTGTGGAGACGGAAGGGACGTTTTTACTGTGGCTGAATTTCAATGAATTTGCCGACTCGTCGGGGATGGATGTTAAGAAATTGCAGGCGTTTTTGGGTGAAGAGGCGGGAATCGCGCTTAATCCCGGCTACTGGTTTGGCCGCGAAGGGGCGGGGTTTGCCCGTATGGGCATTGCCTGTCCGCGTTCGCTTTTAGAAGAGGCGATGGGGCAATTACAAGTTGCAAGTAACAAGTTGCAAGTGGCAAGTTAGCCAGAGGAGTAGAGGCTTCAGCCGGTTTTCTTGCTAAAATTTACCGCCTAAAGGCTCGACTCCGATTATGAAGAAGATTAGAATCATTTTTAATCCTTTCGCTTTTGCCGTTATTGTTGTAAACTATTTTCACGTTTGGTCGGGTAAGCTCAAGGGAAACCTCCTCCCAAACTGGCACGAGATAAACGCGACTGGAACACCAAGATCAAGCGTAGGACAATGCCTCTTCCTTGAGCTTTAACATTGTCTGATTGTTCATCGTCCCCTCCTGATGATGAACAGAAAAAGCCACCTCCCTTAATTGGGTTGGTGGCTTTTTTGTTTTCTATGGCGGAGGAGACCTGACAGGTTTTCATTAGATATTCGTGTAAAACGAAAGATGTTAGTGAAACCTGTCAGGTCTTTACCTCAAGTTACCGACTCCTTGCTTCTCGCCATAGCCAGATGACAACGGCCGTTAATAACCCCATCGCCCCCAAAATCATTAAAATGGGGAGCAGCCAGAGCAGATTGAAAAAGTTGAAGCTGTTTTCGCTTTCTGGAACGGGCGGCTGAGGAGCAGGGGGGCTGGGGGGAGGGGGAGAGGTTGCTGTCGGCAAAACGGGCTGCATGGCGGGGCGGGTGATGATCGCCATGCCGCCGATGACGGTGCGGCTGCCGAAAAGGAGTTCCAATTCATCGCCCGCGTTGAGCGTCAATGTCCAGTCGCCAGCCGTCGTCAACAGTTCATCGCGCCCCACCGAGCGGGTGATTTTATACTGACCCGTTGCCAAATTTTCCCAACAAAATGGCTCAGAAAAGCCGTCGGTGACGTGGTTGCCGATGACGCTGGCTTCATTAAAGATGGTGAAGGCGACGGCGGGGCGCAGGGGTTCGCCTGTGTTATGGATGCCGTTGCCATCTTCGTCCACGAAGGCGAGGATGCAGATGGATGTGGGCGGGGGGATGGGGGTAAAAACGGCCGTTGGCGGTGGCAATGTCGGTGTGGGCAGCGGCGGCGGCGTGGGGGTGATGGTTGGCGCGATGATGCCGATTAGCAGTTTGTCGCCCGGCTGCAACAGGTCGTCAATCGCCATGTTGTTGAGCGTGAGCATTTCGTCCATGCTGATGCCCGCGCGGTCTACCACCGCCCAAAGCGTGTCGCCCGCTTGCACGATGATGTAAATACGGCCGTTTGCGTCGGGGGTAGCGGTGGGATCGGTTTGGGCGTGCAAGGGCAGTGCCGATAGTGCAAGAAGAAGCAATAGAAAAGATAGTTTTTGGGGCATGGGGGAATTGTCAATTGTTAATTGTCAATTGTCAATGGTCAACGGTCAATTGTTAATTCGCCAAGCCGCTCACCAGTGGCGGGGTTGTACAGGCCGATAAGGATGGTATCGGTTTGGGGGTTGTATGGCTGGCTGAGGGGGATGTGGTGTTGTTCACGAATGATGAGGTCGGTGCGAATCCAATCGGACGGCCAATAGCCAGAGCCAATCGGGGCATCGCTTTGACCGATGAGACTGCTGTCGTGCAGGACGTGGACGAAGGCGGTTGCGTCCATCCCCCCCGCCCATGCCAATTCAATTAGCAGTTCGTCGTCGGTTTGCGCCAACAGTTGGGCATCGACCAATGAAATGTCGCCAAAATTAGCCATCGCCCCTGCGACGGTTGCGGATTGCCATGAAAAACGGCCGTTAAGCACATATGGTTCGAGTTCAAGGTCGCCACGCGCTAAACTGCCCGCGGTGATGGTTAGGTCGGCTTCGGGGGGGATGGCGTGTTGGATGAAGTCGTAGTTTTCGTAAGGCCAAAAGTAGACGGTCACTTCGACAGGCTCAGTGAGCGCGTCTCCCATCGCTTCTGCGTTTTGGGGGTCAAAAACGGTGACGGGGCGATTGGTTAAATAACGAATGGACGGCCAGCCTTCCCAAAAACGGCCGTCAACAAAGACCGCGCCTTCGTCGGTGTTGATTTGGTCGGCCATATCGGTGGCTGCTTGCTCAAATAGGTAGGCGGTATCGGGTAAACGGCCGTATTGCACATAATCCCATCCCCCCCACAACAAGCTGAGAGCGAGGGCGGCCAGTAAAAGCCCTCTTAAACAATACACTGATTGCGCTGATGAACACAGATTAGAAAAGGGAAATCTGTGTTCATCTGTGGAATCTGTGT
>CAYSDT010000157.1:0-6973 GCA_964429835.1 uncultured Ardenticatenaceae bacterium
ATTGACAACAAGAGCGCGTTCATAATAAGGCAATGCTCCCGTAAAATCGCCATATTGTTTAAGATATTGACCTGCTGCATTATTCAAGCGGGCGGCCTCCGTGCTTTCAACACCCAACTCTGCCGCTAAATCAACAGCAACCATCACATGGGGCAACAGCCGCCCACACTCTGCCCATGTACCCATGTCATGTTGATCAAAATTATACGCCTTGTCCAACACTTTCATCGCCGCGCTCACCCACACCTTCGCCCCTGCTCCCCCGCTCCCCTGCCCCTCTACTCCCATCCGTTCCCGCGCCACCAATTGCACCAAGCGGTGCATTGCCAGCTTGTCCCCATCTACGGTCAGCAAGGAGTAGCTTTGCAACGCGGCCAGCGCGTCGGGAACGCCCCACGCTTCATCACCCATCACACCTGCCAATTCGTCGGGCAGCAAGTCGGCTCCATCCTGTATCAGTTGCAAGGGTATGTTTTCAGGGGCAAAGAAGCTGCATAAGTTCAGCAGGTCGGCCGCACCTTCGGTACGCCGCGCCTGCTCAAACGCCATCTCCCACGTCGTCGTCACCGTCGCGTGGTAACGGTTTGGCACGCTTTCCCGCGCCTTTATCTTGGCGTAATCGTGCTGAAAGGCGGTCAGGTACGCGGCGGCACTCATGCGGCGTTTCAACATCAAGGCGGCGGCTTGTTCCATCGCCAACGGCAAATAGCCTAACGCAACCGCCAACTCTCCCCTGCTCCCCCGCTCCCCCGCTCCTAATCGCCGCTCCCAAAAGCCCATCGCTTCCGCAGGGGTAAACGTCCCCAGCGTCACCGTCTGCGCCATGCCGCGCCATTGGCTGTCGTCGCGGCGGCTGGTAATCAGCAGGTGGCCGCCGCTGGGCAGGTAAGCCAGCAGGTCACGCGGGGTAATTGCGTCGGCGTTGTCGTACAGCAGCAGCACCTGTTTTTCATTATTGCCCAACGTGTTCAACAGTATCTGGCGGGCGGTGCGCGTATCCTTGTCGGCAACGGGCAGCCCCATCACTTCCCCCAATTCACGCAAGCTGCTGTCGAGGGCGGCACTGCTGTCGGCGGCCAGCATCCAAATCACATCATATTGGTCACGGTGCTGGTAAGCGTAAGCCAGCGCAATCTGCGTCTTGCCCACGCCGCCAAGTCCGCTAATGGCTTGTGTCACCACCATCGCCCCATCGCCAGCGGCAAATGCGGCGGCAATTGCGGCAATCTCTTGGGCGCGGCCTGTGAAGTTGGGGTTGTATGCGGGCAGGTTGATAAACGCTTTGGGGCGCGGGTCGGGGTGATGGACGTGCTTATCGCCCATTACTTTGTCGCCTTCTGGCTTGTCGCCAGCGATATAATCGCCTGTGATGTCGGTTGTGTCGCTCATGGTTGCTCCTTGTTCGGTGGGCGTGGCAATGCCACAAAGCGCGTCATCGGTTAAAAACCGATGACTGATAGGCGAAGCCCGCTGAAAGCGGGCTGGTCTGAACGCGCTTTCAGCGCGTTTCTTGTTCCAGACATCGGTTTTCAACCGATGGGGTTGAAAATGCGCCTAAGCTTCTGTTTATGCGATTGTCCTGTGTACTGTGGGCGTAGTTTATCAAAAGGGAGTGGTTTGTACGACAACTTTCTTTGTGGGTGGGAGGGGGGCTTTATGTAAAGACGCTGATGGGGGGAACGCGGATAAAAAATCTGGGGGGCATTGTTTCGCCCTCCCTACAAGTGTCATTCCCACATAGGCGGGAATATTGGGTAAAAGTTGAACTTTTTTCAGTGAACTCTTTTTTACAGTTCTAAAACTTCGATAACTTTATCGCGTAATTCGGCGGGTCTGAATGGTTTGTTCAAAAAGGCGGTGACTTCTTGCAGGCGGGCGATGACACGATGGGTCATTTCGGTGCGTCCTGTGACGACGATTGTTTTTACATCGACGTTTAGCTTGGCGATTTCGTCAAGGACATCCCAGCCGCGCATGTCGGGCAGTGTAATATCAAGAATAAGGAGTTCGGGGTGAATTTCGTCGGTAAGGCGCAAGGCTTCTGCGCCGGTGGTGGCGTGGTGAAGTTGAATGGGTAACGGCCGTAAGGTCAGTTGAATGAGGCGGAATAGTCCAGCGTCGTCTTCTACGCTGATCACGTTTGGTAAGTCTGCCATTAGGGTTATGGGGTGATAATTATTTAGATACTGCTGTTGAGTTCACTGAAAAAAGTTCAACTTTTGCCTACCAAATCATAAATCCTGTCGAGACAAAAAGTTGACCTTTTTGGTTTTGACACCTTTTTTCAGTAGAGACTGCTGTTAATACGTTAAAACCGTGCAAATTCTATGCTTTTCTGCGTTCATTGGCGAATTTACTGGCGTTACGGGTGCATTTCAAAGGTATTTTTTAACATGGCGGTTAAAACCGCGTCTACAATTGCAAAGTCGGCCTGCGCCGACTGGAATACAGCCGAGTATACGATCACCATTGCCGTAAACTTAACGATTTGTCATTCCCCTGTCTTCACAAGGGGCAGGCTCTGCGAAGGCAGGAATCCATTTTCCTTTAGAGCGGTGGATTCGTTAAGTTTACGAATATGATACGATCACCTTGTCAGATGGTGCGCTCTTGTGTTAATGGTAAAACGGCGTGGAAGGAGCTGCCCATCATTTTTTCTTCATCATGTCCATCACTTTCTGCCCAAATACGGCCGTTGTGGGCGGTGATGATTCCGCGTGCAATTGCCAAACCTAATCCAGAACCGCCGCCTTTGAATTTCGTTTTGCCGCTGGAGTGTAAAGCGGCCGTTCCTGTCTGGTACATTTTGCCAAAAATCAGCCCTAATGCTTCTTCGTCAATGCCAATGCCTGTATCGGTGATGATGATTTCAATGGCTTGCTCTGGCAAGTCGGCGGCGGGGGGTGTTGTCCAAGAACGGCCGTTGATGCGAATGTTACCGCCATTAGGCGTATATTTAACCGCATTCATAATCAAATTATTAAATACCGTCTTCAACATATCCTTATCAGCCTCAAAAGGAGGCAGCGTCATCAAATCATCAGCAAGCGTAAATGTTAATACGCGATCTTCCAAATCATCCTTTATGGCGCGGACAATATCAACCAGTAATACTTGCGCGATGAGCGGTTCGGGATAAATTTTGAGTTGGTGGCTGTCAATTTTAACCATCAACAACATGCGATTAACCACCTCGTGCATCCGATTGGCACCATTGATAATGCCAGCCACCAGATGGCTCTGGCTCTCGTTTGCGGCGATGACGGGGTCTTTTTGCAAAATCTGCCCGTACCCTTTCAATACGGTCACGGGCGTTCGCAATTCATGGGCGGTGATGGTGATAAAGTCGGTCTTGGTGCGATTTAATTCCATCAATTCTTCGTTTGCTGCGTGTAAATCTTCGGTACGAATACGCACATCATCTTCCAACTGCTCATTCATCTGCGAGATTTGGGCGTACAGTTGTGCATTTTCTAATGCGGCGGCCGCTTGCGCTCCAAAGGTCATCGCCAGCGTGATTTCATCTTGGGTATAGGGGAGAGACTCGGTACGCGCCAATGATAACATGCCGATAACTTCATCGTGATGAATGAGGGGGACACCAAGCCATGCGTCTGGGGTGGCTAATTCGGACACTTTTGTCCAACCGGGATTATTACCTAGATCTGTGAGAGCTAACGGCCGTTTGCTATGCCAAATCTGCACAAATACATCCCGCCTGTCATGGATGTTAATGGGAACTCTATATTGAAGCGGGGCGCGGCCGTCTGGATAGCCGCGTGCGGCCACAAATTCCAACGTCGATTCATGTAACAGTAGAACACTGCCGCGATCAAAACCAACCAATTCGCCTAGCTCTTCCAATACATGATCCAAAACTGCATTTAATTCAAGCGTGCCATTCAACACCTTACCAACCCGATTTAAGACCTCTGCCAAATGACGGTGGTTTTGCTCAACCTGATACAAAGAGGCGTAAAATGCGGCCTCTTTCTGTGCTTCCCGTGTATGATGCAACACTTCCAATGTTCGCAATTTTTTGCGATTTTCGGCACTAAATACATCCTCTCGCAAATCGTGAAACATTGTGTAATGTTCCAAGGCATGCTCGTAATCATTCAATAAGCGGTAAGAATCCGCCAATGTTTTATGGCCGCGATAGAGCAGTAACTGGTGACTATATTCTGTCGCTATATCAACCGCCTCACTTGCATAGGTAACGGCCGTTTGGGGCTGCTCTAATGTATTGTGCAATCCAGCCAATGTTAATAGCACATCGGTGGACATGACCGACTGTTCTGACTTCTCAGCAAGGGCAAGGCTTTCTTCCAAATACGATTGTGCTTTTTCGTACTGTTTCAGACCAACATACGCCTCACCAATTTTGTGCAAAGTGACAATTTCTGTACGCACATGGACAGTTTCGGCATAACGATAGGTGTCTAAGCATTGCAATGCCATTCGCAGCGCGTTGTCATAATCGCCTAAATTGCCGTAAAGTTCGCTGGCATTACTCAACTGCAAGACAACGCCATAACTATCATTTAACACACGGAATGCCTCGATACCCATCAGAGAACTTTCTAATGCGTGTTCGTAATCACCCTGTTCAGCATATAACATTCCTAATGACAGCGAACCCATTGCTAATCCTTCTTTATCGCCTAACTCTTCGCTGATGGTTTGTTGGCGCAGTGCATATTCAAGCGCATTTGTCAGATCGCCTAATTCAGAGTGAGCAACGGCCGTTACATACAACAATCGCGGCATGTATACTGTTATTTCATGCTTATCAGCCAATGCGACTGTTTCAAGCGACTGGGTAAGAGCCTGTTCAGTTTCGTCACGATACAGGCTAACACCAGCTTGTGCGGTCATGCCCGCAATAACACCTGCATAATAGGGAGAAGCGAAGTTTTTGCTATCTTGCGAAAGTTGAATTGCCTCCGCACTTAGTTTAACAGCCCGATCCATATCATCGCGGCGCAACGCCCATGCGAGTTCGTTCAGTGCGTCAACTTGCTCTTGCATGGTGGTGGTAACTTTTAATTCAGCTTCAAGGCGGATAATGTCATCTTTCATGCACAGAATCATACCATATAGCTGTGATTTCGTAAGATTTCTTTTATAGGTTGTCGTTGAAATTATGTGAATTTTGCCCCAAATTAGCATAAATAGTCGTATTTTCGTAACATCTCAATAACTTGGGGTAAAGACCTGACAGGTTTCACTAACGCCTTTTGTTTTACACGAGTATCGCAAAAAACCTGTCAGGTCTCCCCGAAATATTGAGAAGATACGTATTTTCCACCTCATTTCACCATACAGCTTTGGAATCGCCAGAATCAAAGATGACAACCATTTATGCTTGTGATACTCTTTAGGCAGATCGTAATTTTAGAAGAGATTGGATGCAATTGTGGTACAACAGTCACAACAATAAATCAATGAGGTAATATCATGAGTGAACCAAAAAAAGTTGTTTGTGTTGATGATGAAGCAGAGATGATTGATCTAGTCAAATTCATTCTTGCTCGTGAGCAATTCGTCGTCACTGGCGCGTCAGATGGCATGACGGGGTTAGAAGTTATCAAAGAGGTGCAACCAGACCTTGTTATTCTCGACCTGATGATGCCAGAAATGGATGGGTGGGAAGTGTACCAACATATGCAAGCCAAAGAGAGCATGGCTGATATTCCTGTTATCATTCTGACAGCAAAAGCGCAAAGTATAGATCGTGTGCTTGGTTTGCACATTGCGCGTGTCAATGCGTATCTTACGAAGCCATTCAAACCGCAAGAGTTACTCGAAACCATTGATCGTGTATTAACAAAATCTGAACGCGGCGAATAACTCCCATTCTTATAATAACAAAAAGGAAGCCTGCGACTTGCAGGCTTTTTCATTTACGGAGGAGCGGATGCTAATACGATTTTGGGGAGTACGCGGAACCATTCCTACACCAGGAGCAGACACAGTTCGCGTGGGTGGCAACACCTCCTGCGTGGAAGTGCGTACTGAAGATAAACCACAAATTATCATTCTAGATGCTGGATCAGGTATTCGTAATCTGGGAAAATCGTTGGTTAAAGAGTTTCCAGATCGCATTCATGGCAGTATTTTAATCAGCCACACCCATTGGGATCATATTCAAGGATTTCCATTTTTTACGCCCGTTTTCGGCCGTTCAAACCGTTTTGTATTGATTGGGCAAAAGAGAGTGGGACGGCGGCTGGAAGAGATTCTAGCAGGGCAATTTATTGAATCTTATTTACCCTACTCATACAAAACATTGCCAGCCGATCTAATTGTAAAAGAAGTTTCTACGAACGAACGCTTTATTATTGGTGATTCAACAGTTGTCACGGCCGCTAGTATCAATCATCCTGGTGGCAATTTAGGGTATCGTATTGAGCATGATGGTGCTGTTTTTGCCTATTGCAGTGATGTTGGGCATCCAGATGACAGTTTTGATGAAAATGTATTGAAATTGGCGTATGGTGCTGATTTATTGTTGCACGATTCTCACTTTGGTTCGATGGAAGAGCGGCATCAGTTTTCGCATTGGGGACATAGCGCGTGGTTGGAAGCGGCACAGGTCGCGGCTGAGGCTAATGTTAAGACATTGGCACTGTCTCATTTTTCGCCCGATTTAGATGATGATGCCGTTGATGAGGTGTTGGAGAAAGCACGAAGAATCTTCCCGCGTACCATTATCGCCCGAGAGGGGATGACGTTGACGCTGCCGATGGGGGATGAGTTGCCGTAGGGAGCGAATGGCGAGTGGCGAGTGGCGAGTAAATATCGAGGTATTGAGAGGCTGTTTGGACAATAGCCTCTCAATACCTCTTTTTTTGTCTATGGTTGGATGATTATTGGTAAATAAATATCAATTGATGTTGTCGTTTGCACGCAACCAGCACCCGACCCAATAATGCTAACATCATCCACATACCAACCATCTTCTGTAACA
>CAYSDT010000158.1:0-2359 GCA_964429835.1 uncultured Ardenticatenaceae bacterium
AAAACGGCCGTTTTTCACCACCTTCACCGCTAACGCCACCACATTCTCCGCATCCAATCCATCCCAATACGTTTGCAGAATTTCTTCAGGGCTACCCGCGCACGGCAACAACAACGGATCGCCCGTAAAACTGGGCAACGGATCGCCATCGCCCATGTATGTTGTCAGGCAGTAGCCGTACCCACGGGGCGGCGGCGCAGGGCGATAAGTGAAGCGGTCTGTCAACGCAGGGTCGGCGCGGTTGGCTTTCAAAATGCTCATCGTCACGGGGGCGATGGGGCTGTCTGGTACAATCATCCCCGTGATGCGCGGCGTGTAGTTGGGCGCGTCAGGTTCGCGCTCGCGGGTGAGCAGCGCGTCGTCAAATGTGCCGCCCGCTTGCAGCGTCTCAAACAGCGTGCGCGTCTGGTCGCCATTGCCCGCCAAATAAGCGGCAGGCAAATCCAACATCGCTTCATAAATGATGAGTTCAGGGTTCTCAATTTGGGATGAATCAATCGGTTCGGTGCGTAATGTCCCGCCATCAGCCACAAAGCGGCGATTGCGACTGTTCGGACTGCGCCCCATAATCCAATAGACGATCACCCAATCGCCTCCGTCCGTGCGCCCCATCAGTAACCCGCGTCCGGGATAGCTGTTTTGGCGAATGTGTTTCTCAAAATTTGCGTGTGCGGTTGCTCTAAAATTCATAATCCCTCCAGAGATAGAGAAAAGAGATAGAGATAGATGGTGGTTTCTATCTCTTGTCTCTATCTCTATCTTTTTAATGATGGAAAAGGCGCGTTCCCGTCATCGCCATTGCCATGCCGTATTCATCGCACGCTTCAATAACAATGTTATCACGCATAGAGCCACCCGGTTGGGCAACATACGCCACGCCGCTTTGCGAGGCGCGGTCGATACTGTCGCGGAAAGGGAAAAACGCATCTGATCCAAGCGCAACACCATCTAATCGATCCAGCCATTCCCGTTTTTCAACGGCCGTTAAACGGATCGGTGCTTCTTTGAAACTGTTCAACCAATGCGCTTCTTCCGCGCTGGTCAGGCTGTCCAGCAAAAATTGGTCGATGGCGTTATCCCGCTCAGGCCGCCTGATGCCATCACGGAACGGCAGGCTGAGGACACGCGGATGCTGGCGTAAAAACCATATATTCGTCTTGTCGCCCGCCAATCGGGTGCAATGAATGCGCGATTGCTGCCCCGCGCCCACGCCGACAACTTGCCCATTAACCGCATAACAAACGGAGTTCGACTGCGTATATTTAAGCGCGGTCAGGGCAACGATCATGTCCCGTTTGGCGGCTTGGGGGATGGTTTTATTGGCGGTGACAATGTTGGCGAGATCGGATGGGGTAAAAACGGCCGTGTTTCTCAACTGCGAAAAGGTAATGCCAAATACCTCACGGGTTTCCATCGCTGGCGGCTCATAATCGGGGTCAATTTGCACGATGCGGTAGCCGCCCTTCTTCTTCGCCTGCAAGATAGCCAACGCCTCTGGCTCGTAGCCAGGCGCAATCACCCCATCGGACACTTCGCGGCGCAACAACTTGGCCGTCGGCACGTCTACGACATCGCTCAACGCCGCCCAATCGCCAAATGAGGACAATCGATCTGCGCCACGCGCACGGGCATACGCAGTTGCCAATGGCGACAGTTCCATCCCTTCAACAAAGTATGCTTTGGCTTCTATTGGGGAGAGGGGGACGGAAACGGCCGTTCCTGCCGGACTAACATGCTTAAACGAAGCAGCGGCGGGCATATTCAACGCCTGCTTTAGCTCGCGTACCAACTGCCACGCATTGAGCGCGTCTAATAAATTGATGTAGCCGGGTGTGCCGTTTAATACTTGTATTGGCAATGCCTTATCTTGGGTAAAAACGGCCGCTTTTTCCTGATGCGGATTGCATCCATACCGTAATGTTATTTCTTGATTCATCTTGCTCCTGTATCTTCTCGGTATTTCAGGGGAGACTTGACAGGTTTATCGGCAACACTCGTGTAAAACGAAAGGTGTTAATGAAGCCTGTCAGGTCTTCACCCCAAGTTATTGAGATATTACTTGCTCCTCTATATTTTAACATTATTACTGCTATAATTATGCCACCTCTGCCCAATCTGGCATGTAAAAAATTGGGGGTTGGAAATTAGTATCTTTTTGCTATACTCGCTTCTTTCATGTAGCTACCATTGATTTTTATGACTCTACTGAAAAAAGGCATCGAAACCCAAAAGTTCAACTTTTCGTCCCGACAGGATTTGCGCCTTGATGGACAAAAGTTGAACTTTTTTCAGTGGACTCTTTTTATCCCATAACTTTTCAGTAGTTAAAATCACCGAGCAAATTTATGAGTGAATCACC
>CAYSDT010000158.1:2459-6970 GCA_964429835.1 uncultured Ardenticatenaceae bacterium
ATCCCATAACTTTTCAGTAGTTAAAATCACCGAGCAAATTTATGAGTGAATCACCCCCAATAACATACGCACCTCGTACTATTTCGGCGGCAAACAAGAAGAAAATTAGAAAAAGAAAAGCAAAAGCAGCCCTTGAAGGGTTTTTGTATTTGCTGCCCACTCTTTTCATCCTGAGCATCTTCGTCTTTATCCCCATCATCACCTCATTCCAAATGAGTTTGACCCGCATCGCCCCCTTTGGCAACCAGACGATTAATGTCGGCTTGGGGAATTATATGCGCCTCTTTTCCGACCCCGATTACCTAAACACAATCAAAGTAACTATCATTTTTACATTGATTGTCGTTCCTGTCGGCGTTGCCCTTGCCGTGTTTTTAGCGATTGCGCTTTCTTATCCATTAGATCATCTCTCATGGTTCCATCGCTTGCTTATTTTCGTTCCCATCGTCATCAGTAGTGCCGTCACGGGCGTGCTTTTCCGCTGGATTTACCATCCCGTCATCGGTTATCTAAATTACGCTCTGCTGCAAATTGGTATTGAGGGGCCAAATTGGCTGAACTCAAAGGAGTGGGCGTTAGTCGCGGTGGCGTTTGCCGTCATCTGGCGGCAGCTTGGCTTTAATGTCATCATCGCCTTGGCTGGTGTGCAAAACATTGATGGCACCTATTATGAGGCTGCCAAAGTTGACGGCGCAAGTATGTGGCATCGGATTCGCCACATCACCCTCCCGCTCATTTCACCCACGCTATTTTTCCTGTTCATCATCAACTTCATCAACTCCCTGCAAGTGTTCGGCGAAATCAACATTCTCACCGAAGGCGGACCAGGCGGGGCAACGACGACGATGTTGTACGGCATTTATTACGATGCGTTCGTCGGTACGCCATATCGCGGCTACGCCTCCGCACAAGCGTATCTGTTATTCATTCTAATTTTGATTGTTTCATTCGTTCAATTTAAGTGGGCAGGGAAAAAGGTGCATTACCAATGAGTTCAACAACAAAGAAAAAACCTCGTATTAAACGGAATGATTTGTTGATGCACATTTTACTGTTCAGCATCGGCTTGTTTATTTCATTCCCCATCATTCTTGCTATTTTGACCAGTTTCAAAGTGCCAGAAGATGTGACCAACTATCCCCCCACCCTGTTCCCAGAGATTTGGACCGTAACAAATTACATCACAGCGTGGACATCAACCCCGTTTTGGCGTTTTTTCCTTAACAGCATCATCCAAACAGGAACGATTGTCTTTTTTCAAGTATTATTCAGCATCATGGCCGCGTATGCGTTTTCAGTTTTAGAATTCCCAGGACGCGACCTGTTTTTCTACCTGATTCTGGGTAGTTTGATGGTTCCATTCCAGTTGACATTCATCCCTAATTTCATCAGAATTAGTGAATGGGGATGGGCAAACACATATATGGGATTGACGGTTCCATTCTTAGCCAGCGCATTTGGTGTGTTCTTGTTAAGACAATTTTTCCTGACTGTTCCCAAAGAGTTGCACGATTCTGCTAAAATTGACGGCGCGGGCAATTGGCGTTATCTATGGCAAATTCTGGTTCCCTTGAGCAAAGGGGCGATTAGTGCGTTTGCCATCTTCGCCTTTTTGAGCGCGTGGAGTCAATATCTATGGCCGTTGATCATCACCAACGACGAAGAGATGCGTACCATTCAAATCGCTGTCCGCTTCTTCTTGTTCGACCAAGAGCGCGGCGCGGATTGGGGCGCGGTGATGGCTTCAGCGGTAATCGCCCTGTTGCCGACATTGGCACTTTTCCTGATTGCTCAACGGCAATTGGTGAAAGGCATTGCAATGACGGGGTTAAAGGGGTAGTAGGTCAAGTTTGCAAACTTGACCTACAATAAATTTGTTTATAACGGCCGTTTAGCCGCTATATTTTTATCAACGCTTACCGCAGATGGCGGTAAGCAAAAACGTATTAGTAGTAAAGGAGAAAAAGAAGATGAAAAGCATGTTCAAAATCACAATTTTAATGTTGATATTGGCCTTGTCCCTAGCCGCATGTGGCGGCAGCGACACCGAAGAAGCAGCTGTTGAAGAAGCACCTGTGGAAGAGGTTGAAGAAGTAGAAGAAGAAGCAGTCGAAGAAGAGGCTGTTGAAGAAGTAGCAGAAGAAGCACCAGCCGAAGAAGAAGCGATGGGCGAAGCCACCGAAATCGTATTCTGGCACGCGATGGGCGGCGAGTTAGGCGTAGTCGTAGACGAGTTAGTAGCCCGCTACAACGACAGCCAAGATGCCGTACACGTCACCGCCACCTATCAAGGCAGCTATGACGACACCTACAACGCCCTGTTAGCCTCTTTTGATACAGGCACAGAGCCAAACATCACCCAGAACTTCGACCTTGCTTCGCAAACGATGTTCGACACGGGCCGTTTGGTCCCCGCGCACGAATTAATGGCCGCCGATGGCTTTGACGACAGCATTTTCGTCCCCGCCGTGAAAGATTACTATTCCGACCAAGAAGGTATGGTTGCGATGGCTTTCAACAGCAGCACCCCCATCCTCTATTATAATGTTGATATGTTTGAAGAGCTTGGCCTCGATGCCCCCTCCGAAGACATGACTTTCACCGACTTCATCGCCTTGTGTGATGAAATTCAAGCTGGCGGCACAGAATACTGTGTCACAATGGGTCAAGTTGGCTGGTACTTCGAGCAAATTTTGGCGAACAGTGGTGGTTTATTCTTCAATAATGACAACGGCCGTACAGCCCGCGCAACCGAAGCTGCCTTCAATGAAGGACAAGGCGTTGAAGTTTTCACCTTCCTTTCTGGTTTGTATGCTGATGGATACGCCCCCAACTTGGGCAAAACATGGACAGACACCGATGCCGCTTTCCAGGCTGGTCAAACCGCGATGATTTTCGACTCCACATCTGGCGCGTTGGGCATGCAAGAAGGCGCAGACTTTGAAGTTGGCACGACCTACATCCCCCACAGCGACAGCAGCGACCGTAACGGCGTTGTTATCGGTGGCGCAGCCCTCTGGCTGTTGGATGCTGAAGATGATGCAATCAACAGTGCCGCTTGGGATTTCATGAAATTCATGGCTCAACCCGACCAACAAGTCACCTGGCACACAGGCACAGGCTACTTCCCCGTCCGCACGGACATCGAAAACAATGCTGAATTGGAAGCGTTCTGGGAAGAAAATCCCAACTTCGTTACCGCAATCAGCCAGTTGGAAGATACCAATACCACGATGGCTGATGGTTCCATCAACTACGCCGTTTTGGGTGGTCAAGCTGGCCCCTTCCCGGCCATTCGCCAATTCATCGTAGATGCGTACAGCGCAGTCTTGGATGACGGCATGACCCCGGAAGAAGCGTTAAACGCAGCCGCCGAGAAAACGAATCAGGAACTTTCTGATTACAACGCTTTCTTTGAATAGAGAGAAACGGCCGTTAATCAATGGTTAATCCGCAGATGGCAACGTAGTTGCTTGCAGATTAGCGCAGATTTTTGGTTAATGGTTCAAAAAAAAGGGCATGTTGGATGGCATTCGTTGCCCCAACATGCCCTTTTTTGATCACACAACGAATTTGTAGGGGTGGGATGGGCGGGCATTACCGTCCGCTATGAAGGATGGCTCTATCTCCCGCCCATCTCACCCACAACGTCCAGCATTATGGACGGGGCGAGATGACGCGGAATGAAGGTTATTTGTCTACGATAAGATCATGGCCGCATCATCCCGCCCCTACAAAACAACACCTATGAAACTCCGCCCCCTATCCCTCACCTTACTATTTTTGCTTTTCGCATTGGTCGCTTGCCAATCCACCACCGAACCAGCCCCTACATCTGAACCCATCGCCGATATTTCCCGCGCCCTACCCGACAACATTGACGCGCAAGGACATCGCGGCGCACGCGGCCTTAAACCTGAAAACACATTGCCCGCCTTTGAAACCGCGCTCGATTTGGGTGTAGATACGCTGGAACTTGATTTGCATTACACAAGTGATGGTGTTGTCGTCATCTGGCACGATGATGAAATTGAGAAGGATAAATGCGGCCTTGACCCTGAAACGGCCGTTGATACCCCCGATCCCGACAGCCTCGTCAAATGGGGCGAAAAGATGATGATCAGCCAATTGACGTTTGAGCAGGTGCAGGCGTATTTGTGCGACCGTAATCCTGATGAGGATCGTTTTCCTGAGCAGAACAGTGGATTAACGGCCGTTTCTGGCAAAAACTACCACATCATCAGCCTTGCTGAACTATTCGATTTCGTGGAAGCATACAGCCAATCGCCTGAGAAAAGCGAAGCGCAGCGGGCAAACGCCGCCCAAGTGCAGTTCAACATCGAAACCAAGCGCAAAGAGAATACGCCCAAAAGCATTGACGATGATTTTGATGGCGAAAATCCAGGCGTATTTGAACTGGAGATATTGCGATTGGTTGAAGAGTACGGGCTGGAAGATCGGGTGATTGTGCAAAGTTTTGACCATCGTTCCCTATGGGCGATTCGGTCGGT
>CAYSDT010000159.1:0-6969 GCA_964429835.1 uncultured Ardenticatenaceae bacterium
ATAACGGAGAGAGCGGCAATTAAAAAGCCTCCATCTCCTCATCCCCCCTGCTCCCCTGCTCCCCTGCTCCCCTGCTCCCCCGCTCTCAATCCAACCCCAACATCTCATTTTCTTCATCTTCGTCAATAAAATCGCCCATGACGGCGGGCAAACCCGCTTTTTCCCACGCGACCATGCCGCCTTCAAGGTTTTTGAGATTGTCGTACCCTTGCTGTTGCAGGGTGCAGATCGTCTGCGTCGTGCGCCGTCCTGCGCGGCAGATGAGGATAATCGGTTCATCCTTGGGCAACACCACATCCCCATGCAGGATGCGGGGCATGGGAATCAGGCTGGCGCGGGGAATGTGGGAGTGCATGAATTCGCCCATTTCCCGAATGTCGATGATGGATGGCGTTGATGTGCCGTCCATAATGTCCGCCCATAATTCTTCTGGTTGAACATGCCCGATAACGGCCGTTTTCATCCATTCCGCACAGATAGGCATATCCGCCTCACCCTCAATTTTTGGCAGACGTTGGCACTCTTTCCACACGCGATAGGGGCATTTGTAAATGCAGATTGTGGGGTCTAACAGATTAAAAATGATGGGAATCGCCCGCTCTTGAGCGAAGAAGTTACGATGCCCCAACATCTTGGAAAAGCCGCCCAGCCGCATCTTGTGCCAGACCGCTTCACGCACGCCAACCACGAACACATCGCCCCCTTTTTGCCGATACAGGCGGACGATGGTTTCCAGCATGTGCAAACCGCTGATGTCGCAATGGTTCACACGATGGAGCCGCAATAACAGATAGTGCTGGTCGGGATGCTGATTCATGTTGGCGCGAAGTCTGTCTTCAACGTGCTGTGTCGCCCCAAAATAGAGCGAGCCTTCGATGGTTAATGCCCCCAGTTGTGGGCAGTCTGGTTTGTCGGGTTGGTACTCAAAATGCTCAAATTCCTTGTCGGGAACCATGGATTCTACTTTGGGGGATGATGTGGTGTAAATGTAGCGGGCGAAGGAGACGAGAACGCCGGTAAATACCGCTAACTCCAATGGAAGCAGCAGCGTAGAGGCAAATGTAATACCCATCGTCAGCGTATCCCCCAACGAGGTGGCACGAATCCGCCGTATCTCTGTAAAGTTGATCATGCGGCTGCCCATCACCACCAGCAGCCCAGAAAGGGCGGCGCGAGGCAAAAATGTTGCCAACGGCGCAAAAAGCAGCATCGCTGACAGCACAAACAAGCCGCCAAAAACAGAAGTCATTCGAGTACGGCCGCCAGCCTCATAATTAAGGACGGAGCGCGTCATCGACCCAGAGCAAGGGTAGCCAGAAAATAGTCCTGAAGCGATGTTTGCCAATCCCTGCCCCACAAACTCCTGATTAGTTTGCAGATATTGCCCGCTGCGAGAAGCGACTGCACGAGAGATAGATGTCGCTTCCACCAAGCCGATGATGGCGACCGCGAAAATGCTGGAAGCCATGCTGCGTACCAACTCAAAGTCAAATACGCCTTGCCATGTGAACGGCGGCAGGGAGCGCGGCAGATTGCCCAGCACCACCACCCCGCGCTGATCTAAATGTGCAAACCCAACAATGGCCGCCCCCGCAACCATCACAATGAGCGGCCCTGGCCATTTGGGCTTAAAACGACGCTGTAACAGCAAGAAAACGATAGTGCCGACGCTGATGGCAACACTCAACCAATGTGCATCGCCCAGTTCGCGTACAACTTCAAAAACGGTGTCATAAATGAGGGGATGACGATCAATATCCAGCCGAAAAATATGTTTGAGTTGGTTCAGCATGATAAGAATACCCGCGCCGCCAGTGAAGCCGACGATAACCGCGTCGGAAACGAAATTCGCCAAAATCCCCAATCGCGCCAGCCCCAATCCCAGCCGTATCACACCGACCCAGACTGCCATCGCGCCCGCCGCGACAATGTATTCAGGCGTACCCGGCACGGCCACCATTAGCAGCCCAGACAGGACGATGAGTGATGTTGTGTTGGTGGGACCAGTGTTCAGATGATTGGATGATCCCCATAATGCGCCAACAATGGCGGCGATGATGGAGGCGTACAGCCCCATTTGCGGTGGCAGTTCGGCCACCAATGCGTAAGCGATGGCTCCTGGCAGCATGACGATGGAAACGGTGAGGCCGGTGATGAGGTCAGCGCGTAAATCTTCACGCTTGTAGCCGCGAAAAAGGCGGATGGGCTGGGCGAAGAAGGTGGATGTCTCGCGCAATGTTTCGCGGACAGTTTTGCCGATCTCAGGGGCGGTGGGGGTGCTGTTCATGGTTTGATTTTACCAGCACAATGACAAAGATCATACCAATCTGGAGAGCCTTCTCGTTCCACGCTCTGCGTGGAATGCTCTGTTTAGACGCTCTGCGTCGCGTAGGATGAAGAGTGAAACGTGTCTTCTCAATATTTCGGGGAGACCTGACAGGTTTTTCAAAGATACCCGTGTAAAACAAGAGGTCTGGATGAAACCTGTCAGGTCTTTCCCCCAAGTTATTGAGATGTTACAGTGAAACCATTAACAGTTCCACGAAGGGTTGACATAGTTTAGGGGAGCGGGTAGCATTCCCGTGTGGGCGTACTGGTGTACGCCTTTTGCCAAATTTAAGAATTAACAATGAAAACATCTTTACCATCACTTGGTGGTAAAGATGTTTCGTTTTATAGTAGCTATTCAATCCCATAGGTGCAACGCACTTTCACAAGATGCTTTGTTGCATCTTGCATTGGGGAAAGTGCGACGCACCTGAATGGTTTCGTTTTATGTGAGGATATTATGCGCCGAGAGGTTTTAACTTGGTCTGATGTAGACAAATTGATTGATTATTTAGTGCCGCAAATACACGGCCGTTTTGACTCGATGGTCGTCATTACCCGTGGCGGCATGATTCCGGGCGGCTTATTAGCCGAAGCCCTGAACATCACCTACATCCTCACCGCTTCTGTCCGCTTTCCAGCCGATTTCCCAGGAATGCAAGACCCCGAACAGATCAAATACGCTATCCCCGAATTCATCGAATTCCCATCGGATGATGTGTTGCGCGACCGCCGCATTTTGGTTGTGGATGATGTATGGGCGAAAGGGCGCAACAGCATCACCGTTGCTAATCGCATCGCGTCCGCTGGTGGCAATCCAGAGACATGCGTGCTGCATTACAAGCCGACCACATCGCTTTACCCCAGCAAAGCCCCCACCTACTACGCCGCCGTCTCGGATGCGTACATGATTTATCCGTGGGAACTGGATCGCGGCCCCGAAATGTTGGGGGCGTGGAATTAGGGAGTAACAAGCGAGCAAGTGGCAAGCAGGCAAGTAGCAAGTAACGACCACCACTTGCAACTTGTAACTTGCAACTTGCAACTCTTATCCCTTGACAATTAACCGTTGACCACTGATAATCCCGCTCGTTCGTTAAAAATTGATGTAGATATGAGACTGGTAGTTTATGGGTCCCCAGCGGCGAAGGCTGCCGAATCGTGTCAGGTCCGGAAGGAAGCAGCACTAAGGCATCCCCTTCGGGTGTCTGGGATCACCTGTAAGCTATCAGTTCCATGTTTGCATCAAGATAGAGTGTAGAGATAGAGATAGCGTATTTGCTCTAATATGTCTCTGGTCTCTGTCGGTCTCTCCTCTATCTCTATCTCCTTTCTCTATCTTCTATGCACGTATCTGGCAAGCGACTAACGGCCGTTTTATTAGCAGTGTTAGGTCTGTTGAGTTTGATAACGGCCGTTTACTTTGCAACCGCCGAAAGTGTGTACACCATTTACGACGGTGATGAGATGAAAACGGCCGTTGGTGAGTATGATTCCATCGCCGCCCTGCTGGAAGAGGAAAACATCACCCTTCGCCCCCAAGATATTGTGCAACCCGCCCTTGCCAACACCCCCGACCCCGACAACCCCATCACCATTTACCGCGCCGTCCCCGTTACCGTGCGAATGGGCGATACCACACGCACGATTTGGAGCGCACAGCGCACGCTTGGCGCGTTTTTGCAAGAAAACGACCTGATGCCCGCCCAAGATGAACAGATTATCGCCGATGGCAAAGCGGTTTTAGCTGATGCCATCGCCGTCAGCCCATTGCCGTCTGTTGTGGAAAGCGGCCGTTTTTATAACATCACCATTCAAGACGAAACCAGCCATCAAGCAATACGCACCGACGCGGCCACCGTTGGCGACGCGCTGGCAGAAGCGGGCATCACCCTTTCCGCCGCTGATGGTGTCGAGCCGCCTTTTGATGCACTGCTGACCGCTGATATGGAGATCAACGTCAATCGCGCCTTTCCGCTTGCCATCTATGTGGATGACCAAATCATCCAAACGCGCACAAATGGCGGCACAGTTTTGCAAGCGTTGGCGGCGGCAGGCGTTGGGCTTGTCGGCAGCGATTACACCATCCCGCCCGCGCAAGCGACCATCACCGCTGGCGATGAAATTGTCGTTGTGCGCGTGACGGAAGATTTTCGACTGGAAGATGCGCCCATCCCCTTTCAAACCATCTGGCAGGCAAATGGGGAGTTGCTCATCGACACAAAAGCCATCGTCAGCGCGGGGGTGACGGGTATTCAGCGGCAACGGGTGCGGGTGCGTTACGAAAACGGGGTCGAAGTCAGCCAAACGATGGATGGCAAATGGACGGCGCGAGAGCCAGTCAACGAGGTCATCGGTTACGGCACGCGCATCGAAATTGGCGTGGTGCAAACAGAGCAGGGGCCGCGTGAGTATTGGCGTGCAATGGAAATGAGGGTGACATCGTACACCGCCGCCACATCGGGCAAAGAGCCTGACCATCCTGCGTATGGCATTACGGCCAGTGGGCGGATGGCGGGTAAGGGCGTGGTCGGCGTGGATCGCTCGGTTGTGCCGTTTTTGTCGGAGCTTTACATTCCTGAATATGGGATTGGTTTTGTGGGCGATACGGGCGGCGGGATTCACGGCCGTTGGGTCGATTTGGGCTTTGACGAAGACGCTTACGAGGCGTGGTGGGGAACGCGGATGGTTTACTGGCTCACGCCCGTGCCGCCTGCGGAAGATATAAATTATTTGATTCCCGAAGTGATACCGTAGGAATAATGAATAATGAATTCTTAATAATGAATTGTGAACGCGGTATGCACTTCACAATTCATTATTCGCAATTCATTATTCATTATTCTCCTGAAAGGAGAGTGCTGTGCATCCAAAAGAAGTGTTAAATTATCATCAACTGTTGCCCAAGCGGAGTTTGGGGCAGAATTTCTTGTTTGACGAGGGGATTTTGCGGCGCATTACGGCGGCGGGCGAGGTGACGGCGGCGGACGAGGTGTTGGAGGTGGGGCCGGGTATTGGGGCATTAACGGCCGTTCTTGCCCAAGAAGCTGCATCGGTAACGGCCGTTGAATTAGACGGCCGTTTTATCCCCATTTTGGAAAACGAACTCGCCCCTTACGACAATGTAAACATCGTACACGGGGACATTCTGACCGAAAATCCCGCCGATTTCTTCACAAAACCGTATAAAGTGGTCGCCAACGTGCCGTATTACATCACGGGCGCAATTTTGCGCCATCTGTTGAGCAGCAATCCCAAGCCGTCGCGCATGGTGTTGACGATGCAGAAAGAGGTGGCGCAACGGGTAACGGCATCCCCATCGCAGATGAGCATCCTGTCCGTCAGCGTACAATTTTATGGGCAAGCGACCATCGTGGATACGATCAAGGCGGGGGCATTTTGGCCGCGTCCAAAAGTGGACTCGGCGGTGATTGTGATTGATTTGGGGAAAACGGCCGTTGATCACGAATCCATCGACGAAAAGAAATTCTTCCGTTTGGTGAAAGTCGGCTTTGCCCAAAAGCGCAAGCAGCTACAAAAAAACCTGCGCGCACTCGGCTACCCCCGCGAAACCATCATGGCAAAGATGGAACAAGCCGCCATCGCCCCCAACCGCCGCGCCCAATCCCTTTCCATCCCCGATTGGGTACGGCTGTATGAGGCATTTGAAGGCGAATGAGCGCGGGAATATAGCGGAAGAATGGTTCACTCTCGCAGGAGTGAACCATTCTGGAGCGGAGAAAGCTGGTTACATTGCCGCTCCAGAGTGGTTCATTCTTCCAGAATGAACCACTCATCGCTATACCCCGTCGAGAAGCGAGGAACATAATCCATCAGAAAACCCCGTTAAGATTGAACCGATTCGACGTATACAATACAATCCCAAAATACAAAATCATACGGGTTTGCCCATTGGCGCAAACCCATAAAATTCTATCCAATTAGAGGTGAAAAAATGAGCAATACAGATACAAACGCCAGCTTCAAAGTGAAGGCTGGTCTCGCACAAATGTTGAAAGGCGGCGTAATTATGGATGTGGTCACTGCTGAACAAGCAGTGATTGCTGAGAAAGCGGGCGCGGTGGCGGTGATGGCGTTAGAGCGCGTCCCCGCTGACATCCGCGCCGATGGCGGCGTTGCCCGCATGTCTGATCCAGGCATGATTAAGGAAATTATAGCGGCCGTTTCCATCCCCGTAATGGCAAAAGCACGCATCGGCCACTTTGTAGAAGCGCAGATTTTGCAAGCGTTGGGTGTGGATTATATCGACGAAAGCGAAGTGCTGACCCCCGCCGATGAGTATTATCACATCGACAAACACGGGTTCGACGTGCCGTTCGTCTGCGGCTGTCGTAATCTGGGCGAAGCGTTACGCCGCATCGGTGAAGGCGCGGCGATGATTCGCACCAAAGGCGAAGCTGGCACGGGCGATGTGGTGCAAGCCGTCTATCACGCCCGCACCGTTTTGGGTGACATTCGTCGTTTGCAAGGGATGCCCACCGAAGAGTTAATGAGCTACGCCAAAAACATCGGTGCGCCGTATGCGTTGGTGAAAGAAGTGCGTGACAGTGGCCGTATGCCCGTCGTCAATTTCGCGGCTGGCGGCATCGCCACCCCTGCGGATGCGGCGTTGATGATGCA
>CAYSDT010000160.1:0-4234 GCA_964429835.1 uncultured Ardenticatenaceae bacterium
TATGGAAACTATCGAACAACAATTACGAGAATTAGCGGCTCAATATGCTGTTACGCTAACGCAAAAAATCGAAAATCGTGTAGAAGAAATGGAACAAGATGATTCTTCACACTATCTTGTGTATCGTGTATTGGGCATGTCAACTGAAGAAGGGCGTTTGATTGATGTCTACCAGAATAAGGGACGTTTTCTTTACAATGCAGCAGGTAGGTTTCTCGAAGAAGCGACAAAGTTATGCTTTTCTGCAAAATATCCAGAATCTGGTCGTCTCAAAATTCCAAACACAGAGGATCGCCGCCCTAAAACATTTGAGATAGATTGCTTGGTCGATTCAGACGCAATCGAGATTAAGTGGCGTGACGCTACCACAGATGGCGATCATATTACAAAAGAGCATACACGAATCCGCGTCATATCTGATGCTGGCTACACACCGATTCGTATTATGTTTTTTTATCCGAACAGGGCGCAAGCAATGCGAATTCAGCAAACATTAGCGACGCTTTATGCGGGACTTAATGGGCAGTATTATTTTGGTGATGCCGCATGGGCGTATGTCGAAGAGCGAACGGCCGTTCCGCTAAAAGCCATCCTTGAAAAACTTGCTGATGAAAATATGGGGAAATTTTCATGAGTTCTCACTTGTTTCAAGGCGACTGTTTGGATGTGATGCGTACTATTGATGCCAATAGCGTCAATCTTGTCTACCTTGATCCTCCATTTTTTACCCAAAAAACACATGCTTTGCGTACAAAAGATCGAAAACAAGAATTTTCGTTTGATGATGTATGGGCATCTCATACTGAATATGCACATTTTTTACATGCGCGTTTAGAAGAAATCAAACGAGTTCTTCATCCATCGGGGGCGATTTTTTTTCATTGTGACCGCAATGCAGCCCACATCATTCGCCTGTTACTGGATGATATATTTGGAGCAGAACATTTTCGTTCAGAGATTATTTGGCATTATAAACGATGGTCAAATTCACAGAAAAATCTGCTGCCTGCCCATCAAACCATCTATTATTACAGCAAATCCAGCGCGTATACGTTCAATGTTATCTACAAAGCGTATGCGGCTACAACGAATGTTGACCAAATTTTACAGCGTCGTAAACGCGATAAATATGGCAAATCAATATATGATCTGGATGAAAACGGCCGTGTTATTTCCAATGGAACAAAAAAAGGCGTACCTCTCGGCGATGTGTGGTCAATTCCCTATTTGAACCCCAAAGCAAAGGAGCGGACGGGATACCCAACCCAAAAGCCAATCCTGCTTCTGGAGCGTATCATTGAAATTGCATCCAATGAAGGCGATCTTATTCTCGATCCATTTTGTGGCAGTGGCACGACAGTGGTAGCAGCGCAACTGCTAAATCGTCGCGCAATCGGTATTGATATTTCAGCGGATGCAGTTGCTCTTTCACAGAAACGGCTTGAAAATCCGATAAAATCGGAGTCGCGGTTATTAAAAATGGGGGAGGATGCGTACAAAACGGCCGTTTCTTCCCTCGCCCTTCTGCACGGATTGGATATTGTTCCCGTACAACGCAACAAGGGAATTGATGCGTTTGTACAGGATGACATCAACGGCGGCTCGCTACCCATTCGGATACAACGCGCAGATGAAACGATTTTAGAAGCGGCCAACGCCCTTCATAAGGCTGCAAAAACAAAACAAGCTCCTGTAATGTTTCTGATTGCGATAAAAGAGGGTGGCTACTTCTCATTTGCAGATGAATTACCGCCGCAAGTAGTCGTAATCGACAGTCCATCATTATCCATTACGCGCATTGTGTCTGAAATGAAACGTGTGGAAGCGCACAACGCACAAACGCAAGCGGTAGCGCAATTGGTTATGGCATAACCTGACGAATCTCCCCAGTTTTAATGAACAACATCCCACGCAAACAAATCAACTGGATGCGCCTAAATTGGGCGTACCCAAACTGGACGCGCTGGGCGATGGTCGCCCTGCTGCTGTTCGGCTTCGCCCTCCGCATCCATCGCACGGGCGACCGCGCCGTCTGGTGGGATGAAGGGTGGTCGGTGTGGTTGGCACGGCACAGCTTGATCGCCATCGCCCAAGAAGCGGCGCATGATGTACACCCGCCACTCTACTTTTGGCTGTTGCACGGCTGGCGATTGCTGTTAGGCGATGAGGAATTTGCATTACGATTGCTATCGGCCGTTTTTGGCACACTTTCCATCGCCGCCACCTATCTGCTGGGCAAAGCGATGGCTGGGCGGACCATTGGCCTCATCGCCGCCATGCTGCTGACCGTTTCTCGCTTTCCCATCATTTGGTCACAGGAAATTCGCATGTACGCGCTGGCGTTGCTGTTGGCATTGTTGGCGGCATGGGCGGTGATTCGATATTGGGATGGACGAGAAAGTGGGCTTTTGCCAAAAGCCCACTTTCTGGTGGCGTACATCCTCTTCACGATAGCAGGTTTACTTACTTTATATTTGTATTTCCCCGTTCCAGTCGCCATAAACTTAGCTTTTTTATGGCAATGGCGACAAAAAAAGTGGAAATGGCGGGCGATGTGGCCGTGGGCTTTGGCACAAACGGCCGTTTTAATCCCCATCGCCCTTTGGCTTTCCTACGCGCTCGGCGGCTTTCTCAGCAACTCATCGGCCACGCCGATCAGTGTCGTCGATTTTCTCAAAATCTACTGGACGGTGCTGGTGATGGGCATTCCACTCAACGTGGATGCGTTTGCGCGGTTCACGTTGCCTGTGTTGGCGATATTTTTGTCAGGAACGGCCGTTTTGCTCATGCAAGCGCGGAAAAATTGGAAAATGGCACGGGATTTAACCCTCCTGCTCGTCGGTCTTCTGCTTCCCGTCGCCGTCGTTATTTACGTCACCATCCCCAAAGCGGGCGCGTATGCACCGCCGTTTTCACCCCGTTATCTGGTCATTTTTGCGGGCTTTTTTGCCATCTTGTTGGCGTGGGGGATTGTGGCGATTGGGCAAAAAATTGTCAATTGTCAATTGTCAATTATCAATTGTCAATGGGGGGTAACGGCCGTTTTAACCCTGATTGTTTTGTACGTTTCGTGGGTGGGCATGAAGGATTATCATCACGGGCGGGTGCTGGTGGACGATTATCCGTCGATGACGGCGACGTTGGCGGCGTATGTGCAACCCGATGACGCGGTTGTCCTCTACGCCGACCGCGATTGGCCGATTTTTGCGTACCATTACGCGGGCGATTGGCACGGCGTACCGAGCGGCTGGAATGTGGATGCAGAAACGGCCGTTTCCTACTTAAATCCGCTCTGGCAGGCGCACGACGGCCTCTGGTTGGTCACAACCCCATACGGCGCGGCGACTGATCCTGATGGAGCCATTCCCGCGTGGCTGGCGGAGAACGCCATCGCCACCGAAACATGGACATATGGCGATAAAGCGTTGACTTTTTACGCCAAAACGGCCGAACGGGCGGGGGCGATGGGGCTGTTGAATGAAACGGCCGTTTCCCAATTCCCCCATCCGCTCGACGGCACGCCATTTCTTGGCTACGACCTCCCCACCCGCACCTATCACACAGGCGACAGCATACGGCTTGGCACATATTGGCAACCAAGCGGGGGCGATGGGGCGTACACCATCCAATTATTAGATGAAACAGGAACTATTTGGGGCGAGGAGATCACTCCATCCCCCCTGCTCCCCCGCCCCCCTGCTCCCATCCGCCACGAACACATCTTTCCCATCACCGCCGATGCGCCATCTGGAATATATAGGATCATAGTCGATGGTGAACCCATCGCCCAATTGACGGTGCGCCAACGCAGTGGGAACGCGCTCACCGCTGCCGATGTGGACATTGAAAATCGGCTGGATGTGCGCTTTGAAAACGGCGTACAATTGCTCGGTTACGCCATCGAAAACGAAACTGTCGCCGCTGGAGAGCCGTTGCATTTAACGCTTTATTGGCAGACAGATACGCCCATCGCTGGCACATATAAGGTGTTTACTCACTTGATCGGCGAGGTGTGGAATGCGGAAACGGGCAATTTTTTGTGGGGGCAGCAGGACAATGAGCCAGTGCATGGCAAACGGCCGTTACCCACTTGGCGCACGGGTGAACTTATTGTTGATTCGTATGCAATGCCAACGGGACTTGGGGCTGAAAACGGCCGTTATTCCCTAGAAATCGGCCTCTACAACCCCGTCACAGGCAACCGCTTGCTCACGGAAGATGGTGCCGACCATAT
>CAYSDT010000160.1:4334-6952 GCA_964429835.1 uncultured Ardenticatenaceae bacterium
CTCATGCAAGCATTTTTTCATATCGAATCCGCACAGGGGATGGCGTTATATCAACTGAAAAACGGCCGTTTTCAATCTGAAATCAGCCTTATGGTCACGCGCTCGCTGTCGCCCAGCGGGCTGCCCCGCTTCGCCATTCGCAATCAGGAAGGCGACCCCGTCGCGGCGGCGGCACTGAATTGGCAATCACCCCGATTTGCCGAAATTTCCATCAACAGTAAGCCGGGCTATCGGCGGCAGGGATGGGGAAAAAGTGTGCTATCAGCGATGGTGGAGCATGTGTTGGAAAACGGCCGTTTGCCGCTCTATGTTGCTGCCGAAGATAACGAAGCGTCCATCGCCCTTGCCCGTAAAGTGGGTTTTGTGCGTAATGGGGCGACGGTTACGTTTTTTCAGGGGACGTTGCGGGAGATGGGGTGATTGCATAATGTCGCTGATATGGAGGAACGCCGATAGAAAAATAGGGTTTTTATCAGCGTTCACCCGTATCAGCGGCAACACAGTTGTATTGACATAACAATTGCTTGGTTTGCTGTACGCTTTACGATAAACGGCCGTTTTCCCTTGATTTATGCTACACTATCCCAATACGAACGAACAGACTGGAGAAAATATCATGGCAAGATTTGTATTCACACAAGAAAATATGCCCACATCTGAAGAATTCCGCGTGATGCTCGAACAAGCACCTCAGCGTTCACCCACAGAATACCTCCATGATTTATTGCGGGATTTAGTTGTCTTTGAAAACAGATTCAACATGAGCAGCGATGTCTTCTACGCCCGTTTCATGCGCGGCGAAATAGAAGATGATATGCCATATATCAGATGGGCAGGTCGCTATGAATTATATCTTGAAGCCAAGCATAAAATTGACAGCCAGCTTGCCCAAGTTGCTGTCCTTGTCTGATGTTACAAAATTATCTACGTCGTCTGCATAATACGATCACCTCTCGCAAATATATTAACTGTGAAGAGCTTATTTTTGATGAACACCCCGATGAAGAAGGATATATTGAGGGACGATTACGGTTTCCCGATGGTTCTTTGCTTGATTTTGATGAAGTAGTTGTCGTACACGATGAACAAATCATAAAGACACGTTATGCGTATCATTATCAAGACGCATCAAATAAGCTTGTTTTTCGTTATGACAATGCTTCCCATCACCCGTATATCTTCACTTACCCCCACCATAAGCACGTCGGCTCCGCTGTTGAGCCGTCGCCAAACCCTGATTTAGGCGATGTATTGTCTGAAATTGAAAAGCTGATGTGGGCTGAATAACGGCCGTTTATCCCAAAAAAAATTATGCTACACTATCCCAAAGAAACTAGCACGAGGAAATAATCTTATGACAAGATTTGTATTCACAAACGAAAACATGCCCACTTCCGAAGAGTTACGCAGGATATTGGATGAAGCACCGCCGTGTTCGGCAACAGAATTTCTGGCTGAATTATCAGAGGATTTGTCCATCTTTGAGGATAAATTCAATATGAGCAGTGATGTTTTTTATGCACAATTCATGCGCGGTGAAATGGGCGATGATATGCCGCATATCAAATGGGCTGGTTCTTACGAACTTTACCTTGAAACAAAACGTGAAATTGATATTGAAATGGCTCAAACGGCCGTGCTTGTCTGATGTTAAGACGTTATATATACCGCTTGCATGACACGATTTCCTCGCGTGGATACATTAATATCGAGGCTTTTTCGTTTGGTAATTTGCCAGATAAGCGAAGTAAAATTGAAAGTCGGTTAACATTTCCTGATGGTTCTTTACTTGATTTTTATGAAGTTGTTTTTGCGTATAACAGGCAGATCATAAAAGGGCGTTATTCCTATCATTATCAGGACTCATCAGATAAGATGGTTTTCCGTTATGACAACGCTCCCCATCACCCTTACATTTTCACCTATCCTCACCACAAGCATATTGGTTCTGCTGTTGAGCCATCGTCAAACCCTGATTTAGGCGATGTCTTATCAGAAATTGAAGAGCTGATGTGGGCTGAATAACGGCCGTTTCCCCCTAACCTAATGAACATTTTCTACACAATAATTGGATTAGCGTATGCGTTTGCACATAAAACGGCCGTTTCTAAATTCCTGTCCGCCCCTCTTCGCTTCTGGATAAAAGGGGGCGCGTGGGCGATGGCAATCTGGGCGTGGTGGGCGTGGCCGCGCTCTGCCTTTCTACTATCCATCGCCCTGCTACTGTTGGTTCACCTGTTCTACTGGTGGGCAAAGCGATCTGGGTACAGCAAATTTGTGGCGATGGAAACGCTCGCTTCCACAGCTGATGATGACACTCCACCACTACCTGCCAATAACAGAATCCTGTTGCGTGCCACAGGCATATTTGGCACAGCCCATTGGGAAACAAAGCTGTTGTTGCGCCCCGCAACCTATTGGCAAGTGCCGCTCGGTGAGCATGTGGTGATGGTTGAGTATGAACGGGGGAAATTTGTGTACCAGTTTTTCTCAGCGAGGGGGTTGCAAAATGTGCAGCGGGGGATGTTATTAAACGGCCGTTTACCCCATCCCACCATCGCCATCACCTACCTGTCCACATGGACACCCAGCAGTGATTTACAATTCCAGATGCCGAA
>CAYSDT010000161.1:0-6879 GCA_964429835.1 uncultured Ardenticatenaceae bacterium
TCAGAATCAGCGATGGGTTCGGAAACTGCATCTTCCGCAAATAAATCATCCCCATCATCCGTCAGTGCATTCAACCAATCATCGTCAGCAGCAACAACGGCGGCCGTTTCTGTTGCGGTATCATCTACAAGCCAATCAGGAAGTTCGCCAGAATCGGCGATGGATTCGGAAGCTGCATCTTCCGTAAATAAATCATCCCCATCATCGAAAACCCGATTTTCCGCTAATGAATCAGTTGGTGTCACTTGCTCCGCAGGGGGCGGGGCGGGATCGTCAAAATCAAATAGCTCGTCAAGATCAAACTCGCTATCGTTATCTGGCGAGCTTAAATCAGCTACCGTCTGGCCGCTGATTTTAGGGGAATCTGGAGTAACATTTGGTGTAGGTATCCAATCAGGAACGGCCGTTCCTGTCGGCGCATCAGCAACAGTTGCCTCTGTTGAATCATCGGTAATATCAGTCAGCCAATCGGGAAGATTTGCATCTAGTTGCGGCGGCAATTCGGGTAGATTTTCGTCTGTATCAACCAATAAATTGTAATGTTCAGTAGTAATTTCCGCAGGAACATCCAGAATTGGGTTTGATTCGTTGATGAGCCAATCTGGCAAGCCTCCTGTGCCTTGATCTCCCAACCCCTCGACCGAAGATGGGGTGTCATCCGCTTCATCCTCTAGCCAATTGGACAAATCGGCGGGGTCAAATTCAGCGACATCGCCTGGTTTACGCACAGGCAACGAGAAGAAATCTGTTGATTTTTCCGCCTCTGGCTCATCTGGTGACAATATGCCGCTGCCTAATTTGTCAGTGGCTAACCGTGTGCCGCACACATCGCAATAGTATGTTTTATTTGGATTTAATGTGTTGCAATTGGGGCAGATGATGCCATCAGGAGGCGGCAATGTATTGCCGCAGTGGTTGCAGAATTTACTGCTGCGGGGATTAGCTTGATGGCATTGGGGGCAAATTATTTCACTCATTTGTTATACGGCCGTTCCACACCAATCAATACACGCATACTTAATAGTATCACGCCAAGCGCGACCCCAATCAACACGCCGCGCACAGCGGACATGACAAACACCTCTTGAATCAATCCCTCAATTATTGAGAGGGTGGATTGGATTGAGGGTGGCAGCAAGGCGGCAAGGGCGGCAAGGAGGAGGAGGATAACGGCCGTTCCCAAAAACAGAACTGACCATATCGTGCGTCGCTCTTTGAGCAAACGCACACCCGTAAATAGTAAGAAAAAGGCTAACAGCGAAGCAAGCGCGGCTTCAAGCGGGGCTTGTACCCATTTGAACACAAAATCGAGCATCCCATTTGTAATGCCCATTCCATCCGTCACACCCAAAGCGATGGTGGCTAACAAGCTGATGGCTAACACGCCGCTGTACATGTTTCGCTTGATTAGCATACGGCTTAAATGTACGGAAAACAGATTGACAACACCCAGTAACAACGCAACGGCGGCAAGAAATGTCGCCCAACTTAAAAATGCATCCGTCAAATTGGATAGAGACAGCAACAGACCGATCAACGTCAGGATGCCGAACGCGATGGCGATAGCTACGGGGAGGAGGTGTCGTCTCATACTCATTTGATAAATTGATAAACGGCCGTTATGAACAACCCAACAATCGCCGCCACACGCAAAATATCTTGCGCCCGCAGGCTGGCAATCTGTGCCGCTGTTCCATTCAAATATGCACCAGAAGCCAACAGTTCTTCACCAATCAACAGATTGTCAGTGACCATCGAACCGAGCGCAACGGCCGTTATATCATCACTGCCAATCACTTGCTCCATATCCTGCCGATTGGCAGATTCGGTAATAATTCCAATTTCAGCCCCAAATTTACCCACCAACACATTGCTGAGAACCTTGTTTTGTTGCAATCCAACAGCCACGCCGCCCGCATATACATACGGCTGGTCTTCAGCGGCGATAAATCGCGCCAAGCCAGCATCTTCGCTTCCTTTTGCATCATCATGGGCAAAACGCAAACTTTCTTGGGCGATGGGTAACAGCGTGCCATCACCAACGGTGACAAGCGGGGGCGTGCCATTAGCATACCCATCTGTCGCCATTTTATTTAGAACGGCAAGGGCGGCAATACTGGATGGGCTGGCACTATCGGTAAGGCTGGCGCGGCCAAGACTGATGTGTAATTGACTGTCACTTTCGATGGCACGACCGACGTGTCCGTCTAATGCTTGGTAAGCGGGGAGGGGGCGCAAAACGGCCGTTTCTCCCCGTCTTCCACGCACCAAAAAGACAGACCACAAAGCGGCTGCAATGAGTATAACAATTAAGGTGAATAATATATCCATTTACAAATCATCCACTTGCAGACGAGCAATAAGCGCGTCTACGGCGATGGGGTCTTCCAGCAATTGCGCCGTCTGACGTACCGTATTAGTGGCGACAAACAAAGATAAAACGGGCTGCATCACCCACATCAACTGACCGCCGAGAAATGTTAACGGCCGTCCGCCTTCTAACGCCATCAATACAGGAAACTGCCACCCATGTCGGTTAATCACACTTGCAATATGGTCAACAAAAGTGGTCTGTTTCAACACATTTTCGCTCATCATGGGCATCACTTACGGGGCTGTTTCAATGAATTAACGTAACATAATGTTACCAGCGGAGTATAGCACGTTTAGAAATCAGTGTAAACAATTCCAATTATGGACTTTCTCGGCAGATGAATCTGCACCAACATGCAACAGGAAGTTGCTTGCAAAGTCGGCCTTCGCCGACTGGAAGCTAGTCGGCGAAGGCCGACTTCGCAGCCGTAGCCGCGAATTTATTCGCTGGCAAAGTTGACGCAATTCAACCCCCATGCTAAGATGCTGGCATGAATAAGAAACGCTTCAGTACCTATTATTATACCTATCGCCATAACGCCCTTTGACCGCTCTTTAGCCCAAAGATCGTTTGCCCTCGGTAGCTGAGGCAACACAATCCATTGAACAAGAAGCGCGGCTTAGGCCGCGCTTTTTTTGTACATTTTAACAACCCGCTCTTTCCACGCTCTGCGTGGAATGCTATTTTTCGACGCTCTGCGTCGAGTGGGACGCAGAGCGTCCGGCCAGCATTCCCACGCAGAGCGTGGGAATGAGATGGGAGAACAAAATCAAGGAGTAATCATCATGACATCCGTATTCGACGAATTCAAATGGCGCGGCTTGGTCTACGACCACACCGACGGCGTACCCGACATTTTAGCCAAAGAGAAAATCTCCGTGTACAACGGCTTCGATCCCACAGCCGACTCCCTGCACATCGGCAACCTCGTCCCTATGATGGGATTAGCGCGGCTGCAACGATTCGGCCACACGCCCATCGTGTTGGCGGGCGGCGGCACGGGCATGGTTGGTGATCCAAGCGGCCGTTCCACCGAACGCAACCTGCTTACCCGTGAGGTAATTGACGCAAATGTGGCCGCGCAAAAGGTACAACTCGCCCAGTTGCTTGATTTTGAAGTCAAAAGCAACCCCGCCGTCATCGTTAATAATGATGATTGGCTGGCCCCCATCAGCATGATGGATTTTTTGCGCGACACGGGCAAATACTTCACCATTAACTACATGCTGGCGAAAGATTCTGTCAAATCACGCATGGATCGGGGGGATGGGGTTTCGTCCGAAGGGATTTCGTTCACCGAATTCAGCTACATGCTGTTGCAGGCTTACGATTTTAGACATCTGTTCAACAGTAGCAATTGCGCCATGCAAGCGGGCGGCAGCGACCAGTGGGGCAATATCATCGCTGGCGTGGAACTGATTCGCAAATCGCAAGCGCAAAAGGCGTATGGGTTGGTTTACCCACTCATCACCAAAGCGGATGGCTCTAAATTTGGCAAAACGGCCGATGGTGCAGTCTGGCTGTCGCCTGAGAAAACATCACCGTACCGCTTTTACCAATACTGGTACAACGCCGATGATGCGGAGGTGATCAACTTCCTGCGCTATTTCACTTGGTTAAACAAGGGGGAGATTGCCGATCTGGAGGCGATGTTAGTGGAGAATCCACATCGTCGTGACGCGCAAAAGAAGTTGGCGCAACTGATGACGGGGATGATTCATGGAGAAACGGCCGTTTCCAAAGCAGAAACCGCATCCCGTGTATTATTCGGCGGGGCGATGGATGGGCTGGATGCCAGCGACATCGCCGACATCTTCGCCGACGTGCCGTCCAGCGATGTGCCGCGCAGCCAATTTGCAGATGGCGGCCTTTCCGTTGTCGATTTACTGGCTGACAGCAGCCTCGCCAATTCCAAAGGGGATGCCAAACGAGCAATCAAAGGCGGTGGTGTGTACTTGAACAATGAGCGCGTTGCCCTCGCCCAAGCCGTCACTTTAGATCAAAGCATCGACGGTAAATTCTTCATTTTACGAAAAGGGAAGAAAAAGTATCACCTCATTCAACTTAAATAATGGAGAATTGAGAGTGGATAATGGAGAATGCGTTTGAGCGCGATCCATTATCCATTTTTAATTCTCCATTCGTAACATCTCAATAACTTGATGAAACCTGTCAGGTCTTTACCCCAAGCTATTGAGATGTTACGAAATATCCCATATCCCATCTTGCCTCCAAGCTGAAATGCCCCAAAAACCACTCTAGCCCTCCCCCCATCCTCTAGCTATAATCCCCCACTTACAGTAAGGGCAGTTCGCGAACCGCCCTTACGCGACAATGAGGTAACAATGCTAGACTTTTCCCTAAACGAAGAACAACTAAGCGCAGCCGCGATGGTGAAAACCTTCGCCGAAACTGAAATTTATCCCCACATTAAAGAGTATGATCGCAAACAAGCGATGCACCCCGACACCTTGCCCCGCATGGCCGAACTTGGCATCTTGGGCATCAACATCCCCGTCCGTTATGGTGGGCAGGGATTTGATTATGTGACGCTGGGATTGGTCTGCGAAGAGTTGGAAGCGGTAGACACCACCTTGCGCGTCGCCATGTCGGTACACATGGGCTTGAACAGCATGGCGATTTTGCAATGGGGAACGGAAGAGCAAAAAATGCAATGGCTTGCCCCCCAAGCACGGGGCGAAAAATACGCCGCTTTTGGGCTGACAGAACCCGGCGCAGGCACCGATGTGGCAGGCATGGCTTCCACCGCCCGCCGTGATGGTGACGATTACATCATCAATGGTGAAAAAATGTGGATCAGTTTGGCGACCAAAGCGCATCATGTGCTGTGGGTTGCTAAAACCGACCCCGATGCCGTCCCCGCCCACAGGGGGTTGACCGCCTTTTTGATTGACACTAGCACGGCTGGCGTAACCAGCGGCGACATTCACGACAAGTTGGGTGTGCGGGCTGGCTCAACGGGATGGATTCATTGCAACGATGTTCGCATCCCTGCCGCCAATCGCTTGGGCGAAGAGGGCGAGGGGTTTAAGATTGCGATGAGTTGCTTGGATAACGGCCGTTATACCGTCGCCTCTGGCGCAACCGGCCTGATTCGTGCCAGCATGGAAGCGAGCATTAAATATGCCCAAGAGCGTGAAACATTTGGCAAACCCATCGCCCAATACCAACTTATTCAGCAAAAAATTGCATGGATGCAGCAATGGTACGATGTTGCCCGCCTGTTGTATTTGAAAGTGGGCTGGATGAAAAACGAAGGCATCCGCAACACCCGCGAGGTGTCGATGGCGAAATGGTACGCGACCGATTACTCGTTCAAAGCGGCCAACGAAGCGATTCAGATTCACGGCGCGTATGGCTTCTCCGATGAGTATGATGTGGAGCGGTATTTACGCAACAGTCGCGGCGGCATTATATATGAAGGAACGAGCGAAATTCACCAGTTAATGCAAGCGGGTTATGCGTTTGGTAATCGTAAAGATAAACCGTTGCGTTGCGAATTCCCGCCGTATGATGCGGAATTTTGGACAGCGGAATAACAAATTCAAGTGCAACGCACCTTCGAGGTGCGTCGCACTTGAATTTGCTTAAATTTGCGAGATTCGTTTATTTGAGTAACCATTCGTTATGAATCGACTTATTTCTACAAAACGGCCGTTTTTCCCCATCATTCTCCTCTTCATCGCCCTTGCTTTACTGCCACAACACACCATCGCCCAAGGCAACGCCCGCATCACCCTGACCGTTGAGGCGGGGTTCGATGGTTTCTACAATGAAGGGGATGCTGTTCCCGTTTATGTGACCGTTGCCAATGCAGGAACGGCCGTTGATGGTGAACTTCGCATTACCTTAAAAGTAGGGTTTAACGAAGAACTCGTCTATCGCACCCCCGTCACCCTTGCGACCCAATCCAACAAGCGCATTCCACTGCCTGTGCAAATGCCGAATTCTGCCAATGAATTAACCGTTGAATTATGGGATGGGGACAAGTTGGTGGCCGCGCAAAAGAGCGGCACGCTGGAAGCGATGGCTGATGATGCGTTTTTGTACGGGGTCGTCACCCCCATCGCTGGTGATTTTGACTTTTTAGAGCGGGCAAACGGCCGTTTTCCCCGTGCAGAAGTCGCCTATTTGAACATCGCCGATTTGCCAGAAATCACCCCCGTTTGGAACGGGCTGGACATGCTGATTCTGGACGATGTGGACACCGCCGAATTAACAACCGAGCAACGGACAGCGTTGAACAGTTGGCTGGAAAACGGCGGGCAACTCGTCATTACTGGCGGGGCGGGATGGCAAAAAACAACGGCCGTTTTCTCCGACATCCTGCCCGTCACCGTCAAAGACGTGCAAAGCATCGCCGATTTGCCCGCGCTGTCCCAAAAATTCCACATCCCCTTCCGTGATGAAGGGCCGTATCTGCTCAATAACAGCACCTTGCAAGCGGGCGGCGAACTGCTGTTACACCAAGATGGACAACCGAT
>CAYSDT010000162.1:0-6873 GCA_964429835.1 uncultured Ardenticatenaceae bacterium
CGAAAAAATCCTACGCGGCGTTGAACGCAATATCCTCGTCGTTCGTCCGCAGTAAAAGAGCAGGGGGGCGGGGGAGAAGGGGAGAGAGGGAGATTGGTTCTCCCCTTCTCCTCTGCTCCCCCGCCCCTCATCCCCCCTCCAGCGTAATAAAGTGATGAATGTCACTTTATCTATAACCCAAAATCGTTTATCCTGTGAATACAAACAGACAACGCTTGTCTGTATTTCTGTTTTTATCTTTTCGGAGGTTCACATGGATTACGCACCCACCTATCACCCCACAACGTCCCCTACACAATTGCGATTGGCTTCCATTGCCGTCACTTTTCTGGCATTTCTGACTGGTTTGATTTACTTGCAAGTGGCATTGACAAGTGAAATGGAGGATGGATTTGGAGCAGAAACGGCCGTTTTGCTCATCATCGGTCTGCTCGGCCTGCTTTTGGCATGGAAGTGGTTAGCCATCGGCGGATTGATTGGCATCGTTGCTGGTGTTTGCATCGCTGGCCTTGCCTACAACAGTCTGAGCGATAACCAACTATTTGCAGCTATTTTGTACGGCTCGCCCTTCATTATTGCAGGCGGATTGCGGATGGCTTGCTGGCAACAAACAGAGCGATAACAGTGGGGTAAAAACCTGACAGGTTTCATTAACATCTTTCGTTTTGCACGAGTATCATAAGAAAACCTGTCAGGTCTCCCTAGAATTTTGAGAAGACATCGCTTTTCGTATAGATTCGTGCAAATTTGTTACTATTTTTGACATGGTTCAAAAGTACAGAATTTTGCTTTACAGTGTTATTACATAATTTAACGCAAAATATGGGACACGGATGCTTCGCACGCGGATTGGGCGGATAAACGCGGATAAACAGAAAAAATCCGTGTGTATCCGTTGAATCCGCTCAATCTGCGTCCATTTTTTACGCTCAAACTATAAAGATGATTTTGTAAAGAATGAACCATGTCCTATTTTTTGAGCATGATCATGTTTTATAGTATGATTCCCTGACTTTGTTACGATATACATCAATCAGGGAAATCCATCTATGAAACAAAAGAAATCCTTCTTAAATCGGCCTCTTGGCCGTACACTGCTCGTTTGGGCAGTGCAAGCCCTTGCTTTTACGCTTACATCACTGTTAATCAACTTCATAAATCCAAAATATATCCGTGTAAACAGCTTACAAACGGCCGTTTTTGCCGTTGCTGTCATCACCCTCTTAAACGCCCTGCTTTGGCCGATTTTAAGCCGCATCCTCCTCCCCTTCGTCGTCCTCTCTTTAGGATTTATCTCCCTATTGCTTAACGGTCTCATGGTCTGGATTGCGGCGTGGATTTTGCCTGGCTTCTACTTGGCCGATTATTGGATCGCCTTCTGGATGGCACTCGGCATTACCGCCCTGACCCTCATTCTCAGCCATTTTCTCACCCTCAATGACGATGGCACATGGGAGCGCAATCAGGTGTTGCGCCGCATGAACAAGAAGAAAGATAAACCCATCGAAACGGCCGTTCCCGGCATCCTCTTTTTAGAAATTGACGGCCTCTCCACGCCCATTTTTCAACAAGCACTCAAAGACGGCCATATGCCAAATATGGCAAAATGGATTGAAGATGGCTCGCATGTGCTGACTGAGTGGGAAACCGACACCTCCTCGCAAACATCCGCCAGTCAAGCGGGCATTTTGCATGGTGACAACAGCAATATCCCCGCCTTCCGCTGGTATGACAAGGAAGCGGGTCAAATATGCGCTTCTGGCGACATGAAATATCTGCCCATTATGGAAGAAGAGCATTCTAATGGGGATGGGCTATTGGCTGATGGTGGCGCAAGTCGCGGCAACCTGCTCTCTGGCGATGCCACCAGCGTGATGAACACCGCCAGCGCAATCACCGACACCTCCAAATTCCACACCTCCGATTTTGGCGCATTTTTCGCCAACCCATACAACGCCTCGCGCACATTGATGAACTTTATTGGCGACATCATTCAGGAAAAGAAGGAATTCCGCTATGCGCGTAAACACAACGTGCAACCCATCCTCGACAAACATCATCGCGGCGGCATTTACCCCTTAATTCGCGGGGCGATGGTTGTTTTGATGATGAATTTGAACATTGACACCCTGCTAGGCGATATTTTCTCAGGCGTGCCGTCAGCTTATGCCACTTTTGTCGGCTATGACGAAATCGCCCATCATTCGGGGGTGACGGATCCTGGCGCATTCAAAGTATTGCACAAACTGGATCGTGAATTCGGCCGTTTGGCAAAAGCAATTGAAGCCGCCCCGCGCCCGTACCACCTCGTCATTTTATCCGATCATGGGCAGAGTAGCGGCGCAACCTTTTTGCAACGGTATGGCGTGACGCTGGGCGATTTTGTTTATCAACTGATGGAGGAAGAGAGCAGTGTCGTTGGCATCAATCATGGTGACGAAAGTAACGAACAAGTGACATTCCTCTTGAGCGACATTATCCACAATGCCAAATCTGGTCTGCTTCAATCTGTAGCCCACAAGAGCCAAAAAAAGGTTGAAAAGAAGCAAGCCAAGCATAAAGAAGAACATACCCACGAGAAAAAAGGCGGCAAGAAAGAGGAAGATGAAAAACCCGACATTTACGCGCTGGCTTCTGGCAATTTAGGACTTATCTCCTTCACTGCGTGGCCGAAACGGATGACTTTGGAAGAGATCGAAGCCGAATTCCCCAATGTTGTACCAGGTCTAGCCAAGCACGAAGGCGTTGGCTTTGTCATGGTGGATTCAGAAAAAGACGGCCCCGTCGTCATTGGTGCGAAAGGGTTCTATTATTTGGACACCGACGAAGTTAAGGGTGAAAATCCATTGGCAGGATTCGGTAAACGCGCCCCTGATCATCTACGCCGCACAAACAGCTTCCCCAACTGCCCCGATATTTTGGTCAACAGCTTCTACGACCCTGAAACGAATGAAGGGTGCGCGTTTGAAGAGTTGATCGGGTTCCATGGCGGCATGGGTGGATGGCAAACACGGCCGTTTATTCTACATCCCGCCGAGTTCAAAGCCGAAGGCGAAATCATCGGCGCAGCCGAAGTCTACCGCTTGGGCAAAGAGTGGCTGGCACAAGTGGCGAGCAGCGAGTAGCGAATGGCGAATGGCGAATGGCGAATGGCGAGTAGATTACTTGCATACTCGCCACTCGCAAAATATTATGAGCGAATACAAACCGTATCAAAAAATCATGGTCATCATCAACCCCTCAGCGGGGAAGGATGAGCCAATTCTGAACATTATCAACGACCTGTTCACCGCCTACAAAATTGATTGGGACGTTGCCATCACCCATAAAGCGGGCGATGCGACCCGATTGGCAAAAGAAGCCATCGCCGCAGGGTATGATCTTGTGGCTGGCTATGGTGGCGATGGGACGCAGATGGAAATTGCCAACGGCATGCTCGGCAGCGATGTGCCAATGGCGATTTTGCCCGGCGGAACGGGCAACGCGATGGCTTTCGAGCTAAAAGTCTCCCGTGATTTACATGAGGCGGTGCGATTGATTTGCACCAGTCCGAAAACGAAAGCGGTTGATATTGTGGAAGCAAACGGCCGTTATTTTATGCTCCGTCTTTACTCTGGTGTGGAAGAAAATCAGAAAACCAGTCGCGGCATGAAAGACCGCTACGGGGTGATGGCCTACCCGATGTCCGTCCTCAGCATGACCCGTGACCTTAACAAAGCCAACTATCGGCTGACGATAGATGGTGAACTTATCGAAGAAGACGGCGTAGCCTGTTTTGTCATCAATGCAGGCAGTTTGGGCGGGGTTGCGCTTTCCTACAACCTTAATATGACAGCAACCGACGGTGTACTTGATGTTTTCATGTTAGATACCAGCGTTTCTACATTACGCTCGGCCACCAGCCGCTTTTTGGACTTAAATACCAAGCAAGCTGGCTTACATTATTGGCGTGGCAAGGAAATCATCATGGAAGCCGATCCGCCGCAAACCATCTGGGTAGATGGCGAACTGCTGGGGCAAACGCCCGTGACCATCAAGGTGCTTCCTGCTGCTATCAAAATCGTCATTCCCCAATACTAGTAGTCTGACAACATTATTTTGACGGATGAAAGTTCAAGAGGAGTAGAGGCTTTAGCCGGCGCGCGACCGGCTAAAGCCTCTACTCCGCCTGACAAAACTTGTCGGGCGGACTACTAGTAACTTTATGGGTAAAATTATTCTGTAATGTACAAGAAAATAATCTAAAATAAGATTTAGAGTCATTTTTATGGATAATCCTGACATACGCCTGATAACAAATTGTATTGTGCGCGAGTATCAGCCAGACAAAATTATTTTGTTTGGCTCTTGGGCGCGAGGAGATGCAACTCCTCAAAGCGATATAGATTTGCTAGTCATTTCTGATCGCGAGGAGCAGATGCCCCGCTACAAACGGGGTCTGGATGTGCGATTGTCATTAAGCCAATTTCAATCGCCCAAGGATGTTCTTTTTTATACGCATGAAGACATAGAGCGATGGCGTGGTGTACCGCAAACATTTGTCAACACTGTTCTTGATGAGGGGCGTGTCCTATATGAACGATAAAACAAAAACTTACGTCCAATTATGGCTTGATAAAGCGAACAGCGACCTAAAAAATGCAGAGATAATTCTAGCCGCAGAAACAGATTCACCCCCACTGGATACGGTCTGTTTCCATTGCCAACAAGCATCCGAAAAATTTATCAAAGCATTTCTTATTTTTCATGGCAGGCAGTTCCCGTACACCCATAATCTGGCTGATCTTGTAGCCGTGTGCATGAAAGTAGATATGAAATTTGCAGTCATTCAAAGGAAAGCCGAAACATTAACCCCCTTTGCCGTAGAAATTCGCTATCCTGATGATTTTCACATGCCCGCTAGAGAAGAAGCTGAAGATGCCTTTGCTATCGCAACAGAAATAAAAAATTTCATTATTCCCAAATTAAACGAGAGTGAAAACCAATAAATTTATGCCAAAACAATCATCTTTTTCCACTGGCCTTCGTTTTCTAATCGGCTTTGCCGCTTTCGGCATCACAATGGGCATTCTCAATGAGTATGCCGCCTTCATCAACAAGATCGTCATTTCCATGATTATGGCTATCGTGTTTACGCCGATGATGCACTGGTTGCACAAGAAGGGTGCGCCTAAATGGTTATCGTTGACTGTGACAATAACGGCCGTTGTTGTCATCATCAGCAGCCTCGTCCTTTTCCTCATCGCCTCAGCCGCCCAATTAGTCGTCACCATTCCCGAATACACCGCCGAATTGCAAGGGATCACCGACAGCATCAGCGATCTACTCGTAAGTTTTGGCCTTGACGCGGAAGCGATTGGCAGCCTGCTTGGCTTAATCGACTCCAGTCAGATCGTCAGCTACATCACGACATTCTTGTCCAATCTTGTCACCATTCTGTCAGACACCATCATGGTCATCATCGTCCTCGCCTTCCTGCTCGTTGGCGCAACCGATTATGACAGGCGCGTCCGCTCCCTCATCAACAAAGGGAACGATGGTTTAGACCGATTATACAGTTTTAGCAAAGATATTTGGCGTTACGTCATCATTACCAATAATTTAGGTATGATGGTTGCCGCCATCAACACCGTTGCCCTGCTGGTGTTAGGCGTTGATTTTGCGCTATTGTGGGGTGTACTATCGTGGCTATTCAGCTTTGTCCCCATCGTGGGCTTCGTCATCGCCCTCATCCCGCCAACGGTGATGGCTTTATTGCAATTTGGATGGTTAAAAGCAGCCCTCGTTGTCGGCCTCTACTTCCTCATCAACTTCTCCGTAGACAATATCTTAAAGCCCAAGATCATCGGTGATGACCTCGATATTGCCCCCGTTTTGGTCTTCGTTTCCGTCGCCTTTTGGTCGATGATTCTGGGGCCGTTGGGCGGCATTTTGTCTATCCCCGCCACCCTTGCCATTAAAGAATTAATACTAGAAGCTGACCCTGCCAGTCAATGGATCGCCCATCTCATTGGCGGCGAAAGCGATACTAGCGAATAAATATGTCCATAGAATCAGTCTTACGTTCCGTTACACCAATACTCATCCGTATAGCAGTCGCCTTTGCTGTTTTGGTCATTGGACGGATGCTGGCAAAATACGGCCGTAAAACCTTAGAATCTGCCTTGCAACGCACAACGCTTACCGAATCAATGATTTCATTGTTCGTCGTGCTGACGTATTATGGCATCCTTATTGCCAGCATCGTCACCGCGCTAATCATTATTGGGCTGCCTGTTGCCAGCGTTGTCGCCTCTTTCAGCGTCATCATCATCGTATTAGCTGTCTCCCTGCAACAATCCCTTGCTGATTTGGCGGCAACCATCAACTTTCTGTTATTCAAGCCGTTTGAAGTTGGCGATCTTATTGAGACAGGCGGGGTTTTAGGCGTTGTACAAGAGATACAACTATTCAGCACCGTCGTTCTTGCTCCCGATCAAAAAACAAACGTCCTGCCCAACAGCAAAATCCAAAGCGGCGGGTTAGCCAACTACAGCAAAACAGGCGACACCCGTCTTGATCTCACTTTTGGCATCGGTTACAACAGCGATGTGAACGCAGCCAAGAAAGTTATCGCCGACATTCTCGCCGCTGACGAGCGCGTCTTAACTGAACCTCCGCCCCAAATTTTCATCGGTAATTTAGGTGACAGCTCCATAGACATCAGCGTTTGGCCGCATGTCCACATCAGCGATTATTTTTCTTTCCTTGCAGACATTGTTGAGAATGTGAAGAAAGGATTTGACGAAGCTGGTATCATCATCCCTTTCCCGCAACGCGATGTACATTTAATTTCAGACAACCAAAAGACCTGACAGGTTTTGCACGAGACCT
>CAYSDT010000163.1:0-6737 GCA_964429835.1 uncultured Ardenticatenaceae bacterium
CATTATACCCAATTTGCTATCTTCTCAGTATTTCGGGGCAGACCTGACAGGTTTTTCGAAGATACTCGTGTAAAACGAAAGGTTCTGGTGAAACCTGTCAGGTCTTTTCCACGATTTATTGAGATGTTACTCAATTTGCTATAATGACGTTCAATTTGTATCATTAAACAGAGGTAGGAGATAGAGGGTAAATACAGATGCACCAACAGGTAATACAAGTCAAAAAATGGGATCGTGATGAGCCGCCGACAGAAGCGGCGTTAATTCAGCAGATGCGTGATGAGGGGTTACAGCCGTCACGCTGGGCGAATACGGCCAGAACGATCTACCATGCGAACACAAATGATCATCACAAGGTTATTTATGTCATTTCTGGTTCTGTTATTTTAGGATTTCGTATTATTGGTGAACCGACTGTTTTAACTGCGGGGGATCGGTTGTCGCTGCCCGCAGGGATTGAATATAATGCGGTCGTGGGCGATGAGGGTGTGGTCTGTTTGGAAGGACGATTGTAATAATTAGACACTGATTACCAAAAAATAATCCGCAGATTTCGCAGATTGACGCAGATTAAAAAATCAGCCTAAAAAATCAGCGGACAGGCTTTTCTAGTTTGTCCTCACTAAGGGAAGAATATGACAAATATCGTTAATCGGGTACGGCGGAATCATGGATTGGAACATGCGACCATCCATATGTTGAGTGCGAAGCATAAGCATTTCAGCGCACAGGGGAATTCGGATCATCGTGGGTTTTCGTTGAATGTGTATGGTGAATTGACGTTAGAAGATGTGGAAACGGCCGTTTACGAAGCACACCGCCGCATGAACGCTGGCGAAAGCCATCTGGCTGTCCACCAAAATTGCGGCACGGTGCTGATCACGATGGGGACGCTGGCGGCCATCGCTTCCCAGCTTGCGTTTGGGTTTGAGGAGCGGCGACAAAAACGGTCGCAGATGAATTTGGCGGTGTTTACGGCGGCATTACCAACGGCCGTTTTAGCCACAATCGTCGCCCTCATCGTCGGACGGCCGTTAGGCATTAAACTGCAAGCCAACTACACCGTCGAAGGCGATCTGGGCGACATGCAAATCGCCAGCATTCGCGCCACCCGTCCCAACATCATCACCCAACTATTTCGACTGCTGCTCGGCGGCAAATTGAAATCAACCGCTTACCGCATTGAAACAAGCCAATAATGAATAATGAATTGTTAATTGTTATTTATGAAGTGATACGCACACTCATTAACAATTAATAGTTAATTATTCATTATTCATTATTAATATGTTTTATATTTTGCACGGCAAAGACGCATACAGCAGAAAACAGACGCTTGCCAAACTGCGCGGCAAGTTGGGCGATCCTGCGATGATGGATTTGAACACGACCATCTTCGACAAGCCGCCGACCTTCACCGCCCTGCGCCAAGCGTGCGACGCAATGCCGTTTTTGACCAAATCGCGGCTCATTATCGTTCATAATTTGTTGACAGGAAAACCCGCGAAAGAGATGACGAAGGCGTTGAAGGCGTATTTGCCTGTGTTGCCTGACAGCACAAAGCTGGTGTTCATGGAAGCGGGCAATGTGCCGCGCAATAACGCCATCGGCAAGCTGGCGGTGTCGTCCAAAAATGGATACATCAAGCAGTTTGACGAGATGAAAGGCGGGCAAGTGACGCGCTGGGTGACGAATTATGTAAAAGAGCAAAACGGCCGTATTTCCTCTCACGCCGCTCACGTTTTAGCGACTGAAACGGAGGGCAATTTACAACTGCTGACCAATGAATTAGAAAAACTGCTCATCTACAAGAACGGTGAAACCATCGAATCGGTTGACGTGGCGTTGCTGTCACCGTATGCGGCCGAAGCGAGCATTTTCGATTTAGTAGACACCATCGGTAATCGTAATGGTAAAGGGGCGGCGTTGCTGCTGCATAAAAAATTGAGCGAAGGCACTGACCCGTTCTACTTATTTGCGATGATTATCCGGCAATTTAGATTACTGATTCAGGTGAAAGAAACGGCCGTTTCCGGCTTAAAACCACCTGCCATCGCCAAAGAATTGCGGATGCACAAATTTGTCGCGGGTAAGATGTATCAGCAAAGCGGCCATTTTACATTGCCGCAACTGGAACAAATCTATCGCCATTTGCTGGAGATTGATATTGGGGTGAAGACGGGCAAGAATGACATGGTGACGGCGTTGAGTGTGTTGATGGCGACATTAACGGCCGTTCATTAGAGATTCAAAATTCATCCGCAGACTCCGCAGATTGGCGCAGATTTTTTAAAATATGTTTTTAATCTGTGTAAATCTGCATAATGCTGCGGAACATATGCCAGTTTTCGTAGTGAAACATGTATTTCGGTAGTGCAGAACCATTTATACCCGTTACATAGCCATTTGTACCTGTTGCAGAACCATTTGTAACCGTTACATAACCATTTGTACCTGTTACATAACCATTTGTACCTGTTACACAGTCATTTGTACCTGTTACATATCCATTTGTATCTGTTGCACAGCCGTTTATACCTGTTACATAATCATTTGTAATACCAGATCGATAGGAGTATCCACATGAGAAGTAAACTGTTTTTAATTATTATTCTACTATTCGCCGTTGCCAGCGTGAGCGTGGCGTGCAATGGTGAAGAAGAACCTGCCACCCTTGAAATGCCGCCCACACCAACATTAAGTCCAGCAGTTGTGACGCAGGGGGAAGAAGCCTCCGCAACTGGCGGGGGGCCAGTGTCCACGCCGTTACCCATCACCCCCGCAACGACGGCGACAGCCGTGCCGCCCGCAACAGCGACGACCAGCCCGCCTGTGATGGATGGGCTGCCCGCCACCAGTCACGACTTACTGTTTTTGGCTGATGGGGCGTTGAAATTATGGCGACATGCGCCCGCGCAAATTGATACGTTAATGATGGGCGCAACGGCCGTTTCTCCCGAAGAATATCCCGGTCAGCGCATACGCCAGCCGCTCGTTGGCGATGTTGCTGGCTTGTCCGTCAGCAGCGATGGGGCGCACGCCGTCATCGCCAAGCTGATGAGCGAAACGCCTTACATCATCACACCCGGACAGCCATTTACCAACACGGTCGGCACTTATGAAATCACCTTTTTGAATGTGGCGACGGGTGAACAACGGCCGTTAATCCCCGCCATCCACAACCCCCTCATCCCCGAATTTACCATCGCCCCCGATGGGCAGACATTGGCGATAAGCGGCTTGGGTGTCGGCTCGCTGGAAGGAATAGCACTGGGGGCTGAGATGGAAGGGACGTTATATGTGATGGAAACGGCCGTTAATTCCACACCCACAGCCATCGACACCTGCGCCAATGCGTGCAGCAACGTCGTCTGGCATAATGATGGCAATTTGTTCGTTTATGGCAATCAAGATGGGTTGAAAATGTTCAATCTGGCCGCCACCGCTCCCGAATTGCTGGTAGATGGCAAGGCGACGGATGAGCATCCGTGGGGCAAACATTTCACGCCGATTAGCTGGGCAAATAACGGCCGTTCTTTGCTCACATGGTACAGCCAATATATCGAAGGCAGCGAACGTGCCGTCTTTGACATGCCCACCAAAAACGTGATACCCGTGCCAAATTCGGGCGCATATGTCGGCCCCTTCGCCCAGATGGAATGGATGTATGATGCCCGTCTGTTCGTTGTACGCCAAAATGACAGCCAACAAGCGATTGGTGAAACGATGCGCGTTGACGGCGACAATAATCAGATCATTTTGGATGAGACGGTGATGCTTTCAACTGACACGAGCTATCCTGCCGCGCCGATGCACTGGGAAAACGGCCGTTTTGCTTACGCCCTGTTCAATGTCAATTCCGACTTTGGGGAGGCTAATGGCAACAGCAGCGGCCTTTACCAGCGCATCTCCTTTAATGAAGATGCCGAACGGCTTAACGACACCCCATCGCTTACGGATTTCTTCATCGACAGCGCGTGGGAAAAGGAAAGTGGCAGCAGCCTTGTTTTCAGCGACAGGGGGACGATGTGGTATCTGCCGACGGATGGCGTGGGGATGATGAATATGGAAACGGCCGTTGGTGGCAACGCTCACTCCTTCAACTGGTTGCCGTAAAATCGTAGGTCAAGTTTGCAAACTTGACCTACAACAAAATATGCACATCATCAACGGTGAATTCCCAACCGAAAAGAAGAAATGGCACGCCGCTGTCCTGCTCAACCCGCATGATTCGTTGGGGAAAATATGGTTTTTAGGCAAAACATTAGCCGATGTCAACAAAGGCGGCCTCATCGCCCTCATCGTCCTCACTGACGAAAACGAGACGACGGTGAGGGCGGCGCGAAAATTGGAAACGGCCGTTCGTCAATTAACAGACAACGACGCACAGTGCTACCCACTGATCATCACCATACGGCCGCATTCCAACGACCTGCGCGACATCGTTAAACGCGCCGCAATCGATCTACTGCTCACTAATGCCGCCAACGCCAGCCAGCACAATCTCAATAATTTGCACTGCGGTGTTGCCGTCATGCGCGGCGACCATACCGACCGCATCGACGACAACCCCGACAACGACGATAACCACGTCACCAGCATCCTCATCCCCACCTCTGGCGGCCCCAACACCGTCTACAGCTTCGACAACCTGCTCAATCTTACCAAACGTGATGTCAAATTAACCGCCCTCTACATCGCCAGCAGCCATCTGGGCGAACATGAAGTCGCACTGGGACACGCCCGCCTCAAGAAAACATTGGCATACATCGACGCGGAAGAGCGCATCGAAACCAAACTGCTCGTCACCGATTCTGTCATTGATGGCATTGTCACCGAAGCGAGCAGTGCCAAAGCGGGCAGTAGCGAAGCAGGCAGCGCATACGATCTGGTCATCATCGGTGCCAGTAAAGAAAGCTCCATCGACAAATTCCTGTTCGGCGATATTCCCGGCGCGGTCGTGCGCCAAAGCAAGAAGCCAGTAATGGTCATTCAGCAAGGAAAGGGGCATTTTGGAGATTTAGCCGAGCGAGCAACATGGGTATGGCAACGCATCATCCCCCGTCTTGATGTGGAACGGCGCAACGAAGCGTATGTACGCATCCGCCGTGGTGCCAGACCGACACATGGCTTCTACTTGCTCATCACCCTCGCCACACTGATCGCCGCGTTAGGATTGCTCGCCGATAGCGGCGAAACCATCATTGGCGCAATGCTGGTCGCCCCACTAATGGCTCCCATCGTTGGCGCAGGTTTAGCGGCGGTGATGGGTGATGCCCGTTTCATGCGCCTGTCGCTGGGCGCGGTCTTGCGCGGCACACTGATCTCGGTGGCGATGGGGATGCTTGTCGGCCTGTTCTTCATCGGCAAACCATTAACCAACGAAATTTTAATACGCACCCATCCCAGCTTGCTTGATCTAGCCATCGCCCTTTTCTCTGGCTTGGCAGGGGCGTATGCGGTCGCCAACTACTCGTCGATGGCAAGTGCGCTGCCGGGCGTTTCCATCGCCGTCGCCCTTATGCCGCCGCTGGCGGTGGTGGGCATCACCTTTGTAACGGGCAACTTTCGGGAGTCGTTGGGGGCAGCTTTGCTGTTTTTCACCAATTTCATAGCGATTAGTTCAGCAACGGCCGTTGTTCTTTTATCGCTCGGTTTCCGTCCCGCCAGCACCGAAAAGGCACGACGGAATATACAAGCCAACAGCGCACGCATCGCCTTTTTACTGCTGGTCATCATCGCGGGGTTGCTCATTTACACCACCTACGCCCTCACCCGTGAATCACTTGCGGTCACAAACATCAACACCATCGCCAAAGAAGCCGTGGCGGATGTGGTAAAGGGGACGATTGTGGGCGATCCTGAAATTGAAGGGGAGATTTTGTCTGATGAACCATTGGCAATCGACCTTGTGATTCGCACAGCGGAGAATTTGCAACATCGGCATGTGGCTAAAATTCAAGAAGAGATCGCCATTCAGTTGCAACGTGAAGTGGCATTAACGGTGCAGTTAATCCGCGTGGAAGAGCTAGATTCGTTTGAGCCGCCGACACAAACGCCCACACCAACCTTCACCCCAATGGCGACATCTACGTCTACAGCCACATCAACGCCCACATTCACGCCGACAGCAACGGCCACATTCACGCCCACGCCCAGCGCAACGCCAACGCTGACTCCCACGCTGACCGCGACGGCCACGCCAACCCTAACCCCATCGCCCACATGGACACCGACGATTTCGGCGACGATGATGATTTCAGAAACGGCCGTGCCAACCGCTTCCCCGTAGAAACGCGGGCAGTTTGCCCGTCCCACGCAGGTTGCCCGCCTGCACAGGGCGATTGCATACTCGGATCGCCGATGAATGAATTCATCGGCTGTTATAAGAAACATGCTAAAGCATGTTGAAAACGGTTATCGTAGTCAGGGCGATTCCAAAGTCGAACAACGTAGGGGCGGGACGGGCGGGTATTACCTTCGGCCATGAAGAAAGAGATTCTCTCCCGCCCGTCTCGCCCTAAAATCAAATTATCGTGTACATAAATATGCGGTAGATACTATCCAGGGTGAGATGGCGCGGAATGAGACCCCTCTGTTTTGCAAAACTCCTATCCGCGCCATCCCACCCCTACGAAAAATCGCTTAAATTTAGAGTTGCTGATGACTTTGGAATCACCCAGTTGTCATAGTGCGCTTTAGCGCACTTTTTATAACAACCATCGGTTTTTAACCGA
>CAYSDT010000164.1:0-1062 GCA_964429835.1 uncultured Ardenticatenaceae bacterium
CGCATAAACAGTGAATAAATCACCAAAATTGACAGGAACGGCCGTTTCCCCCAATCCCAACCCGTTCACAATCGCATTCGCCATTTTGCCCAACGTCTTATTCATGCCGCCGATGCGGGTCGCAAGATAGCCAAGACTCAAATACCGCCCCTCCGCGCCCGACCAGACGACTTCAAAGCCCGCCTTTTCCACCATTTTTGCCATCGTGCGCTGGCTGAAAAAGTAGAGGTGCATATCCATCAGCCACGGCCAGCGGCTGCCCATCAGCCGCGCGGTGATGCTGTCGATGTCCATCGTGTGCATCGTCAGCCAGCCGCCGGGATTGAGCAGACTGTATGCTTTTTTGATTTCTGCTGTCGGATCGGCGACGTGTTCGATGACATCCCAAAGGGTGATGGCATCGAAAGTGCGTCCCTGTATTTCAGGGGCGTATTGCGTGCCGTGATAGATTTCCAGCCCTTTTTCTTGCGCTTGGGCAACTGCCCACGAGGACGGTTCAACACCGACGGCGTTCCATCCAGAAGCGATAGCAGTTTCCACAAAAACACCGATGTATGCGCCAACATCCAGCAGGGTGCGCCCATCGCCCTTGCCCGTGTAGGTTTCCATCGCTTCCAAATGTTTGCGGAAGGTGAGTTCGCGCCCTTCGCGCTCTTGGCTGTATGTTTCGTCTTCAACGGCCGTGTACGCCATCATCAACTCTTCATCAGACCATTGTGGATTCGCATAAACAAAGCCGCACTGCTCACATTCTACAATTTGGGCATGGTGTCCATAACCGGGACTGGTGCAGCGGAATGCGTCAACATTTAACTTATCATCTCCCATCGTTGATGGAAAACGGATATGCCAATCGTCGTGGCCGCATAAATTACAATTTACATTTATCATGGGTGGGGGAGTGGCGAGCGGGCAAGAGTGCAAGTGGCAAGTGTGTAAGTAGTTTACTTGCCACTTGCCTACTTGCTACTTGCTCACTTGCACAGCTTGCTGCTGTGGATGTTGTTTTTCGGCACCTGTCAGGCGACGTAAAAAGAGGCGGAAGACGGTGAGTTGCCCTTT
>CAYSDT010000164.1:1162-2282 GCA_964429835.1 uncultured Ardenticatenaceae bacterium
TTTTGTGCGCTGAGGGCGACCATATCGGGGATGTAGCGGGGGTTATGTGAAAAATCGGCATCCATCGTCATAATGCGAATGGCGTTTAGCTCGCCTAGACTGTATTTGAAGCCAGCGATGTACGCTGTGCCTAATCCCATCTTGCCCGCACGGTGAATGACGTGTACTCTATCGGGGTATTTTGTCGCCCATTTGTCGGCCAAATCGCCAGTGCCGTCGGGGGAATTGTCGTCAACAACGACGATGCCCAGATTGACTGGCAGTGCGAGCAGTTGGGTGATTAAATCGTCGATATTATCGGCTTCATTGTACGTTGGTACAATGACGAAGGTTTCTATTTTATCCATCAAATTTTCTCCATTTAGTTGCGGGAATTATCAGACAGGGCAGGGCAATTGTCAATTATGCGGATTGGTATTCTTTCTCGAAATAAATTTTTATACAGCACACGCCGCTTAATTGAAGCGGTATGGTCGCGGGGGCATGAGCCTGTGCTGATCGACACGATGTCGATTGCGGTTGAGTTTGGCATGGCTGGTGATGATATTCGGTTGGTTGATGTAAACACGGCCGTTTCTCATCAACGCTACCTCCCCAAATCACGCAACATCAATTATATGCCCCAAATTGACGCGATGATCCCGCGCATCGGTTCATCCATCACCTATTACGGGGTTGCTGTGGTGCGGATGTTGGAAGCGCGGGGCATCGTTACGACGGCAACGGCCGATGGGATTGCCCAGTCGCGGGATAAATTTCAAAGTTTACAATTGATGGCGGAGGCAGGGCTACCCGTGCCGCGCACGGTGTTGGCAACCACGCCGCAGGCTGCTTTTGCGGCCATGCAGGCGATTGGCAAGCCGCCAATCGTGGTGAAGTTGATTCAGGGAACGCAAGGGCAGGGGGTTTTCCTTATACCAAATGTGGCGACAGTAACGGCCGTTTTAGCCAAACTCCGCGCCCTCAACAAGCCCGCCATCGTTCAAGAGTACATCGCTGAATCGAAGGGGCAGGACACGCGCATTTTGGTGGTCGGCGACCGTTGCGTGGCGGCGATGCGCCGCTCGTCAGCCAACGGTGATTTTCGATCTAATTTGCATTTGGGGGGAACGGCCGTTTC
>CAYSDT010000164.1:2382-6704 GCA_964429835.1 uncultured Ardenticatenaceae bacterium
TTTTTTGTGTCAGGCATCGGTTTTAACCGATGCCGTTTTTGTCTCTATCTACTCAATATCCTGCGGAATGGCGAAGGAGAAAGTTGTGCCTTTGCCTAACTCACTTTCAACCCACAAACGGCCGTTATGCAGTTCAACCAATCCCCGCGTGATGACCAATCCCAGCCCCGTGCCAGTCGCTTTGCGAATATCAGGATTTTCTGAGCGGAAGAATTTGGTGAACAATTGCGCCACATCCTCTTCTGACATGCCATACCCTTCATCACGCACAGCGCAGATGACCATGGGGCGGGGCGGGGTCTCTTCAGGCCATGCCATTTCTTCGGTGTGGAGGGTGACGTAAACGGCCGTTTTTTCCGCAGAATACTTACACGCATTGCTCAATAAATTGGTCAGCACCTGAACCAATCGCCCCGTGTCGCCCATGATGGGCGGCAAGTCAGACGGCAAATCCAGCTTAATTTCAATATCTTTGCCAACACATGGCCCCGAAACCGTCAGCAGCGTCTCGCTGATGATGGTGGAGAAATGGGTTGAAGCCAAATCGACGCGCAACTGCCCCGTTTCAATGCGTGACACATCGGTTAAATCTTGAATTTGCCGATTCATGCGATTCAAATTGGCGCGAATCGTCTCCAAAAATTGGGTTTGCTGCTCGGTCATCTCGCCCGTCATGCCCGCCAGCATCAAATCGGTGTACCCTTTCATAGAAGTCATCGGTGTCTTCAATTCATGCGACACCATCGACACAAATTCTGATTTGGCAAGGTTTGCTTGCTTGACTTGTTCGTATAGCAGGGCATTAGCAATGGCAACGGCGGCATGATTGGTCATCCGCATCGCCATCTCTAAATCTTGTTGATTAAACGCATTGAATTCATCACTTTCGATGGAAACGATGCCAATGAGATGTTGTTTGTGAATGATGGGCAATGTCATTTGCGAACGAGTGGAAAAAGAGGCGGTTACATATCCCTCTTCTTCGTATACATTGCCGCTGAGATGTGGTTCGTGCGTTTCCATGACGTGTCGCACCAATTCCGAACTCACCTCTTCGGCGGCGGTGGTGGCATCAAAGTTATCGCTGTATCCCCGCGTGGCGCGAATTTCGAGCGAGCCATCATCGTCGATGATAGCGATGCCGCCAGCGGTTGCGTCGGCAACACGCAATCCCCAATCAAGCATCAGTCCAAGCACATGATTGAGGTCAAGGGTGACGTTTAGGTCACGGTCAAGCTGTTGCAGCATGAACAATTCGTTTACACGGTCGCGTAATTCCTTGTCGGTTTGCTCCAGTAAACGCGCATTTTCCATCGCCAACACCGCTTGTCCGGCAAAGGTGGTTAATACTTGTTGATCTTCTTCGTTGAACGGTGCGCCGTTCTTTTTATTGATGATTTGCAACACGCCCAATACGCTATTTTTGCGTAAAAGGGGGACGGTGAGCAAGGATTCGGTATGGAATTCACTGCTTTCGTCTACGCTGGAGAACCATCGTTTATCTTCTGCTGCTTTGTGAACGATGCTGGGACGGCCGCTTTGAGCAACTGAACCAGATAATCCAGTACCGATGGGGAGCCGTTTGCCGAGCAGATTGCCGCTGGCAGGGCCGCGCACGACGGCGAATTCCAGTTCGCCCGTGTCTTCGATGGTGAGCATGAACGTGCCAGCCTCAGCTTCCAATAGTTCGATGCCGCTGTCCAGTACAAGCGCAAGCAATGGAGCCATCGCCAATGTGGAGGAGAGGGTGAAGGTGAGTTCGTTGATTTTTTCAAGCTGGCGGGCGCGATTTTCGAGTTTGCGATTGGTACGCAAGCGGTCAAGGGCGACGGCGGTATGGTCGGCGAAAACGTCGAAAAGCTGCCGTTGGCGTTGGCGCAGTTTCATGTTGGGTTGACGGAAGAAGGTGTGCAGTGCGCCGATGGTGGCTGAGCCGGCGTAGAGAGAGGTTGCGATCCAAAAACGGCCGTTTTCATCTTCACCCGTCATTGTTTGTCCAGTGCGAATGACTTCGTGGATGCGTTCATCGGTGACAACGGCCGTTTGGCCCTCATACTCCTCGTACCGCTCATCATTTTCCACATGGAAAATTTTGTACACCTTGTCCATTTCAGGATGGCGCAAGTAAATGAACAAATCTTTGATGCCCAGCAAGCGTTGGAAATTGGTGTACACCAACTCAACCAACATATCCTCATCTTGGGTAAAGCTGAGATATTCAGAGAATTGGCTCAATAAATCAAGTTCAGAGACGCGCGTTTCCAGACTGCTGACCACATTGGCACGTTCAAGCGCGATCCATGTTTGGTCTACCAACACAGAAACGTAGTCAATTTCGGCACTGCGTATCCTCTTTTTATTCGCTTTTGGCGAAAGGGTCAGCCAGCCAAGCAGTTCACCGCCGGCATTGATGGGGGCGATGATGGCCGCGTCGAAAGAGGAAACCTCTTCATTGTGGGAGGCGATAAGCGACGGCCAATTGTCGCTGTTTGTCAGGTCAAACAGTTTCTTTTCTTGGGCAAAGATGGGGATGAGGGGGTAGGTTTCGTCAATAAAACGGCCGTTTGTCCCATGATACGCATCCATCGTTTCATCTGGTAAGTAGAGTGTGGGGGTGCTGTCGGGGATTCCTTTGTTGATGTAGTCGAGTAATACGGTCGAGACGCTGCTGACGGAAACGGCCGTTGCCAGATCATGCCCATATTGCCGTGCCAGTACATCAAATTTGATTGGCTGTTGGAAAATGTAGCGATCCACCCCGCGTTGTAATTGCTTTTGCAATGGGTTGAAAAGCAACATAATCAACATGGTGATGATTGCTAACGTTGCAGGTGAACTTAACGACAGAATCGGTTGCAAGAAGAACGCAATGATGTAGACGAACAGCAGCATAATCCCTAACAAAAGGGCATACGCCACCCCGCGCCGCATCACCACATTTACCCCCATCAGTTGATAGCGCACAATGGTGTACGCCACAATCATCGGGTAGACGGCAACGGGGGCGACAATCAACATGGGGTGCAGCCATGGGATATGGTAGACGGCCGCAAATGAAACAAAGAAGATGAATAATGGGGTAAAAGCGATGATTGCGCCGATAAAAATGAAACGGCTCTGTTGACGTACCAGCGGTGATGGTGAACGAAATGCACGATTCGCCATGATAACCAAAGCGATAATGAGCAAAATGCCGTTGAAAATATAGGCGGCCAGCCACGGTTGCACATAACGCCACGGATGCTCAAGATCATACAGCCACGCATACGACCAAATAGTGAGGAGGAGTGATGGCAAGAGCAGCCAGATTCCACGCATACCATGATTGTTTTTAAGCTGTTTAATTCGTACAGGGAACAGTAAATTAACCCATAGATTGACACTGCCAAATATCGTCATTCCGAAAATCCACAACGGCAGAAAATAATGGGTGGTTGCACCATCAAAAATGGTGGCGGCGGTGATGGCAACAAGAGCGGTGAAAAGCGCGAAAACCTGTGCCGCTCCTTGTTCGGGGCGCAGGCTGAATGTCCAAATGCCAATGCCTAAAATAACTAACCCTGTGACATACAAAATACCAAAAAGAGACCATAATTCGCCCAAAGTATGTTGCACTAACGGCATTTCTACAGTGCGTGAAAGGGGTTGTGATGGATCCACATTGGCAGTGGATTCTGGTGGCGGCTGTTCAAATGAAAAGGACAGTACATCGCCCATTTCATGTTCAGCCAGAATGTCGTTGTATCGGCTTTCGGTTTGAACGCGGTTGCCGTTGATGGCAACAAGCCGTTCTGGATAGCCGATGGACGGCACTTGTTGTTGCGACGGCCAATTGTCGTGACCGATGTCGTTGACGATGAGATTGGGGTCGAATGTTAATCCGGGTGAGGGGCGCGAAATCCATTGCAAGGCGGCAATGGGCGTAGCAATATAAATAGCGATTGCTATAAAAAGAATGAACCAGACAGTCCAAATGCGTGCGCGAATGTGACGTGGTGTTTTCACAAAAAGAGTGTGCGAGTGGCGAATGTGCGAGTATGCGAGTTTTTACTCGCCACTCGCCACCCGCTACTCGCTAGGTTTTATCGAATGTTTACACTTGGTAATGATAAGCGATCATCTATCAAGTGTCCATCTTCTGCCACGATATTTTGGGCGTTTTGAGTGGATACGTCAATTAAAGTGACGTGAATTGTATAGTTTCCTGCGGCGATGTCGGCGGGGATGGTGAGGGAGTGGCTGCTGGTGATGATACTGTCAGAATTGGTGGTGGGATGGGGCAAACGGCCGTTATTTTCCACCAACACCCGCCCATCATCGCC
>CAYSDT010000165.1:0-6694 GCA_964429835.1 uncultured Ardenticatenaceae bacterium
ACAAATCCAAGATTTTTTGGCCTCTCTATTCAATTGGAAAGGTGCGAAATATAGGATAAATACACTGTATAAATTTATTTTTACAGTGTAAAGATTTTTTTGTACAGTGTCAAAATAAACTTTCCTTCCTTAAAAACTTTTTTTGCAGGGGCGTTCACTTTGAAAATAAGGCGTGACACCGATTGAAATCGGTGTCTGATACATAAAAGCCCGCTGAAAGCGGGCTGATTTTAACGCGCTTTCAGCGCGTTTCTTGTGTCAGGTATCGGTTAAAAACCGATACCACAAAAGCTGAGATGCTTCCGTTTTCAGTTGGCTGTTGATTGTTACCCGTTGATTGTTTCCGTTCACTCCATACAAACGGCCGTTAATACCCCCACATGCGCCGCTGAATCATTCAACGCAGGGATGTAATGGAACTCTTGCCCGCCCGCTTCCATAAAGAATTCCCGATTTTCGCGGTCAATTTCGTCGATGGTTTCTAAACAATCGACGGCGAAGCCGGGGCAGATGACATCAACGCGCTTCACGCCTGCCTCGCCCAACGCTTCCATCGTTTTATCGGTGTATGGTTGCAGCCACGGCTCTGGCCCAAAGCGGGATTGGAACGTCAACATCCATTCATCGGGGCTTAATTCCAGATTATTAACGATATTTTGCACCGTTTGGTGGCATTGTTCCACATACGGATCGCCTTTTTTGGTGTAGCGGATGGGATTGCCGTGCATGGAGATGACGAGCTTGTCAGGACGGCCGTTTTTCTCCCAATGCGCCCGCACGGAATTCGCTATCGCTTCGGTGTACAGCGGGTTTTCGTAATAATCGCGCACTTTGTTGACGATGGGCGACCAGTTCATTTGCTGAAGAACGGCCGTTACCTCATCCAAAATCGCCCCCACCGTTGTGATCGAAAATTGGGGGTATAGTGTCAATATCGTTACCCGTTCTACCCCGTCTGCTCGCATCGTTTCCAATCCTGCGCGGATAGATGGATCGCCGTATCGCATAGCCAGTATGACTTGCGTTTCTGGCATGGCGGCCTGTACCTTCGTTGCAACCCGTTCCGAGTAGACCATCAACGGCGACCCTTCATCCATCCAGATGTTTTGGTATAACGCAGCCGATTTTTCTGGGCGTACACGCAAGATGATGTGGTTCAGCAATGGCATCCAAAACCAGCGCGGATAATCTATAACCGCTTTGTCAGACAGAAACTCTTTGAGAAACGGCCGTACTGCTTCCGCAGTTGGCGCGGTTGGTGTGCCTAAATTAACGAGTAATATCCCTTCTTTCATAGCTTTTTTCCTAGATAAATTATGGGGTAGGGGCGGGACGGCGCGGATAGGTCTTGTCTAAAACGGATGGCCTTTATTCCGCGCCGTCTCGCCCTGAACTTTATCCGCCGCATATTTGTGTACGCGGTAGATGAAGTTCAGGGCGAGATGGGCGGGAGACGAAACTCTTCTTCATAGCGGAAGGTCATACCCGCCCATCCCGCCCTTACGCTTTACATTTCCTGTAAAACGGCCGCTTTTTCAATATGCAGCTTGCCAATCAACACAACGGCGATGAGCAGCATCACCGCTTCTAGCGCGAACGCCGTGCTGTATGCTACCAGCGCATTTTCGCCCGTGATTGCCATCATGCTGTCAACGGTTATGCCGCCGAGCAGACTGGCTAACGCCCGCCCAAATTGATGCGCCATTCCCCATAAGCCGACGAGCAAGCCTGCCCGTTGCGGCGTGGTGAAGGCCACCATCGTCGCCAGCAAACTTGCGCCAGAAATGCCCGTACCGAAGCCCAGTCCGATGACCGCGAGTTGTAATAACGGTTTACTTTCCATCGCCCCCGCCGCAATAATGATGGGGAACGAGGCGACAACGATCAATAAGCCAGCGCGAAAGACGCTGTTACTTTTGAATTTCTTGAGCAAAAATAGCCCCGAAAGTAACATGGCGACCAAAATGCCCAAGCCCCAGAACATCGTCAATCCCGTCGTCGCTTTCACGTCCATGCCGAAAAGCAAGCCGCCGTATGGCTCTAGCAACACATCTTGCATTTGCGTTCCCAACAGCGTCAGGGTGATGATGGCGAAAAAGAGGCGGACTTGTGGATCAGGCCATAGCATCGTCAGGAAATCATCTTTGAAATTGATGGAACGCGCCGCTTCGCTGGCCGCTGTCGCCGCTTCTCCGCGTGGCTCTTGCTTGTAGACGGCGAAGACGGATAAAACGGCCGCCATCGCCCCCAAAACGATGACCAACGTGGTCAACTTTTCAGGTGTGTATGGGCTGAGGGCGGTGCCGACGATGCCCGCGCCCATGATTAAGCCAATCATGCGGACGACTTCATACAGCGTTGCCGCTCGTGAACGGCTGGGGCCAGCTTCAAATTTGTCGGCGATGAGGGCTTGGAAGGTGTTGTCGGTCAGGTTTTTACCTACGCCATACAAGATGAGGAAAAGCAGGACGGCGACGGCGAGCAGGCTGAATAGTTCGGTTGCGCGTAACACAAGCGAGATGGATACGGCCGCGCCCACGCCAGCCATCATCGCCCCAATGACGATGTACGGTTCGCGGCGCAACCCGCGAATGGGGTATGCGTCGGAGCGGTGGCCGAGCCAGACGCGCACGGGGGCGATGAGTAACGGGATGGCGATGAACAGGCCAGCCAGTGTGACGGGCAAGCCGAGTTCGACGACCATCACGCGGTTGACGACGCTGCCTGCCAAAATGCTGATGAGAGTTAGAGAGAGGGGCAGGGCGGCTAAACGGAGGTTGTTGAGGTTATTCTTCATGAGGTCTTTTGGATTTGGATTAAGAGATTAGAGATTGCGAGATTGGGAGATTATGTTCAATCTCCACTCTCCTAATCTCTAATCTCAATTTTTTGGACGGTATCTTTGGCGATGCGGATGCAGTCGGGGATGCCCATGCCGCGTGTGCCGCTGCCTGTGAGATGGACGTTTGGAAGCGTGGTGGCGAGTTGATTTTCAACGGCCGTTATCATATCCAAATGTCCAACTGCGTATTGCGGGGTGGCGGGTTGCCATCTGTAAATTTTGCTCGTCGTTGGTGGTGCGCTGATGTCGAAAATGTCTTCGAGTTGTTCGCGTACAAGGGCGATGAGTTCATCATCGGGCAAATCAATAAGCGATTCGTGACTTTTACCATCAGTAAAACCTTTACCACCGACGAAGCCGCGCAAAACGATTTGATCGGCGGGGTTGCGATGGCTGAACTTGACTGACATCCCTTCGCACGCCAAAAGTGGGCGATTTTCCGCTTGCGGCACGACTACGCCAAAGCCGTCGAACGGCTCGGCGACATCGCTGGCGTTGAAGGCCAGCGTGACGGTGGCGACGGCGTTGTAACGGACGGCGCGAAGTTGTTCGGCGGCTTCGTTGTCATATGGGGCGATGAGATCGGCCATCCCAAAGGTGGGGATTGCCATCACGATGCTGTCGCTTTCGAGGGTTTGGTCGTTGGAGAGATTGATTTGATAACGGCCGTTTGCTAACGTATCGTTAGACACAACTTCTATGGAAGAAACGGCCGTTTCCAGCAACAATTCCCCCTCCAATTTGGAGGTCAACACCTCCACCATCTCCACCAAACCAGAGCGCAACGTCATAAACGGAGCTAATTTGTCCGCTTTGGATGGCTTGGGTAAACCAGCCGCCTTTCGCGCCGCCTTTTTTTCTTTCATTAAGGCAAACATCCCTTTGGTGATGCTGCCATGATCGCGCTCTAAATCAGCAAAAAGACCGAAGGAAACGGCCGTGCTGAGCGCGTTCGCGTCGGCCAGATAGATGCTGCCCACAGCGGGGGCGACCAAATTATCCAACGCCTCTTTGCCCAAACGACGGGTGATGAAATCGCCCAGCGTCTCATCGCCCGTTTCATCGCCCGTTTTGGTGCGCGGGGCGGTGAATGGCTCTTTAAGCAAGCGCAGTTTCCCTTTGCCACTCAATAACGGGGTGCGTAAAAAGGGCATTATCCCCATCGGTACGGCTTCAGGACGGCCGTTTTTCAGCACATAATTCTTGCCGCTCCCGCTCGTCCCCATCAGCCGATCTTCCAGCCCCAATTCCACGCACAGATCATACGCTTCCCGCTTGCGGGTGACGAATGATTCGGGGCCGCCTTCTATAATAAAGTCGTCGGTTCTGGTCGTTGCGATTTTACCGCCGAAAACGGCCGTTTTTTCCACAACCGTATATGCGATTTCATCGCCAAATTTCTGTTGTAAGTAGTAAGCGGTTGCTAATCCTGAAATGCCGCCGCCGATGATGGTTATATGTTTTTTTGTACTCATAATTTGGTAACATCTCAATAACTTGGGGTAAAGACCTGACAGGTTTTATTAACACCTTTCGTTTTACACGAGTGTTGCCGATAAACCTGTCAGGTCTCCCCCGAAATATCGAGAAGATTCATAATTTGCTCATAAACGCCCTCTAAAAGCGTGTAAATCTATACAAAGCTATGCAATGTGAAGGATGTTACTACGCAATAGAGGGGTGTCAAGAGGATTGTGTAAATTGGTACAATGTCACTATTAGTTGGTAACGGCATACAATCGAACGCGGGATATGTTGGGAAAAACGGCCGTTTACCCCTAAAAAACTATCAATCATCAACGAGGGTGATGCTGTCCCCTGATTGGTCGCGCAGGGGGAGGCGCAGGAGGGTGTTGGTGTCGTACATGCCGACAATAATGGTGTAATGCGTACCGTCAGCGGGCAGGGGGAGCGTGTATTCATCGCGGATGAATTCGGCGGGAACCCAGCCCGTTGTTGGCCGTGTTCCCGCGGCGGGGATGTAATCTTGTTGAGCGAGAACGCGCCCATCTTCCCCCACCATCTGCACAAACACCGTGTAACTTTCGGCCGTTACCCCATCCGCTTGCCAAAACAGTGTCACATTCAAATCCCCATCTTTTTCGACAACATTATATCCCTGCAATGTCGCCACATCGCCCAAGCCCGCGCCCGAAGCGTGGGTAAATGTGGGCGCGGCAAAGTCGTGCGCGGGCGTGGTGAGGGGGATGGTTTGTAAGTGAATGTCGTTCAACATGAGGGTGCAAGTGGTGTCGGTGAGGGGAACCCCATCGCCCGTGAGGGGCTGCACCCATATTGTGCTGTCTGCGCGTAGGATTTTTCCCGCTTTCCATGTCGGGTCGGGGGTGATGGGGACAGTTTCGGCGATAATTCCCTGTTCCCCACAATCAAGGGCAACGATGGTTTCGTAGTCGCTTTTCGGCGTTTGCGGCGTGTGCCAATACAACGCCACTGGCAACATCTGCCCCGCTTCGACCTGCTCAAATGGTTGGTCAAACCCCAGCAGCTCCACATTTTCAGCCACATCCATCGCCAGCCGATGTTCGATTACAACGTCGGCTGGGTTGGCGAATGTTGTTGGCGCGGCGATGACGATTTGACCGATGCCATAGGCGTTTCCGATGGGAAAGCCATCGCCGTTGAGCATGTCCAGCCGCACACCGTCGTTCAGGCCGTAGACGAAAAGGCGCAGTTGGTACGCGCCCGGCGGCGTAGCGGGCGGGATGGTGAGCTGGTGATCGTCGCGCCCGTATTCGCCCGCTTGCCAGCGCGGCAGGGGCATTCCTGCGGGGTGAAAACTGTCAGATTGGGCGAGAAGGCGATTCGCCCCATCCACCATCTGCACACTGACACTGTACTCGGCATCAACGGGCGGCAACGCTCGCCAAAACAGCGTTATATCAACTGTTTCATCGGCGGGCGTGGGGGCGATGGGTGCGTCCGCGCCCAAAAGCATGATCTGATCGCCGAAGTTTATGTGCAGCGGGGTTGTAATGTCGCTTTGCTCGAACGTGGCGTGATGGATGGGGGTGTTGGTGTGGTCAAAAACGGCCGTTTTTAGCACAACCAAGAAGATGATGGGGATAATTGACAATTGATAATTGACAATTGACAATTGATAATTGATGCGGGGGCGTTTAACAATCAACAACCAACAGCCAACAGCCAACGAAAAACTGATAGCGATTGCTGAAATGATGTTGGCGGTGGTTTGTAAGGGGGTGTTGGTGAGCTTGAGTTGGAAGGTGTGGCGGCCGGCGGGAAGAACGGCCGTTATCAATCCATGCGGCTCGCTCACCCCCAATTCGATGGGGTTGCCATCAAGGGTGGCTCGCCAGCCTAAAAAGGAGAAGCGAAGGAAAGAAACGGCCGTTTCTTCTTCAATTTCGTACACAAGCGTGCTGGAGGTCAAATTGTCCTGTACTTCCTGCGCGGCGATGGGCGTTTCTAGCCGATCAATCAAACCATCGGGGGCGACGGTTTCGTAGCGGGGGATGAGACTGTCGGGGGCGGGCAATTCTTGCACGGTGCGCGGCAAATAATCAGCAGCGGCCGTTGTGCCAAGCCAACCCGTTTCGGCTTCAAAATTGATCGTCTGGATGGGGGTCATGCGGTCGGGCAAAGGCGGCGGCGGGCTAGGGAACAGCCACGGCAGGGCGAACAGGGCGATGAGGGTGATGGCGGTAAGCTGTACGGCAAGCGGTGGCAGATACGCGCTCAATCGCTGCGTTCCCATCGCCGCCAACAGCGCAAGGGTGATGGTTGCCAGCCCCAAGAACCGCCACGGGAATTGCACAAATTGCAGTAGCGGAATGTTGTCCCAAATCGGTTTGCTGATGGGTAATGCCATCA
>CAYSDT010000166.1:0-6683 GCA_964429835.1 uncultured Ardenticatenaceae bacterium
CCAAATAAGCTGAACGTCGTCGCCAGCCCCAGCATGAAAGCAAGGGTGTTGGAAGCGATCTGTTTACGGCCGCTTTGGAAAGCAAATGCAAAATACGCCGTTAAAACGGGTAAGGTACAAGGTGAAATGAAGCTTAAAATGCCGCCCGCAAACGCCAAAATCGCCAAGACGATAAACGGCTGCGTCTGTATGCCGAAAGCAAATTCATCTTCAGATGCGCCACTACTGCTAATCGTACCAATAATGAGGAAAGCGATAACAAGGCTGACGATAACGAGTAATAGTCGTTTCGTGTTCGACATTTTTTCTATAAAAGGTGGTAGTGTCATGTATTGTTCTCCAGGAACAGGTTATTTAATCAGATATACGTCAGTCTAGCAATAATGTAATGTAAGTATCCGTACACGCCATTTGAAGACGGATACATTTAGAAGTATCCACGCGACAGCACATTATCAGAGTCTTCCTCAACCAACTTCGATATATGGTTTATAAATCTGCTAAATGTTTTGATTGAATATGGATGAGAGGTAAGGTGTTTAACAAATATGTTCCGATTTGCTTTGCGTCCTTCATACGAACTAAACAAACGGCGAGTATTCGATGACATTCTTTTTGCATGACGTAATATGAGAATTTCATCAATAGCAGTGATGCTTGTACTTATTGGGGTCATGTCAAGCCATTCACAAAGCAGATAGTATTTTGCACCTGGGACAGCTAACTTTACATCAAGGGCAGTAGCTGATGCCTCTTGAAACATTGTTTTATCTAAGTTCGTTTTACATTCGGCGGCAAAAAGGGCAATGTGTGTTTCTTTTGTAACACTATCGGAAAAATCTTGTTGATGCGATGTACGAATGTATAGTTGTCTCGATATTGCAAAATCGTGATCTTTGGAACGCAAAATCAAACCGCCGCCATCGACCTGTTGAGTAATACTCGTTTCAAATCTAATACCTGAGAAGCAACTGGTTGGTCCAAAAGTCAAATTTTTCCCTGTGAGTTTATTGGCAAAAACGGCCGTTATTAATATTGGAATAAATTCTTCAATAATGGTGTTATCTAGTTTTAATTGCCCTTTTTGCCGATACAGGAAATTATTAGGACTGTCAAATATCAAATCTAGCTCAATATATTGTTTATATTGAGTTAATAAATTGACCTGCTGTTCAACTATCGCGGAATAGCTACCTTGCACATTGGCTAAATTGCTTAACCAATTTTCATATATGGCAAGAGCGTTAACAACATTGCCGTAATCGCTCTGAGGTAATTTCGGGTTTTTTAGGAGGGCGCGTAACTTGTTGCCGTGTGGAGTGGGCAGGTTAATTTGCATACAGCACCTCATTTTTCAAAATAGTTGTCTTGTTCAGTATTGGAGATGATTGAACATAAGGTATTTTATCAATTGCACTCATCAAATCTTGAACAGCATTATCTGGAACATATGATAAGCTGCCATTTAGAGAACTGAATGCTGTTCTGCGGGCTGTGTCGTTCACTTTCTGATCACTGAAGGTTTCACCTGATGTCAATTCTAGATGAATAATATCTTCATATATCCACTTCCCAAACCGATTCTTAAATTTTCGCTCTTGCCGCATCAAGAGTGTATATCCTAATTGGCATGCCAACTCTGTAAAAATCGCACTGTTATAAAAAGTTGTTCCCCGTACTTTTGATTCACGTCCTACTACAAAAATCAAGCGGGCAGAATCTGTAGAAATACGAATTAATTCATTCAGAGTATGAGCAATATCCAGACAAAATTGCGTGACCGTTAAAAACCGATTACCACGATGTTTCCTGTTAGAGCCAAATTCTGATTTTGCGACCTCAAGTAAATTCCATTGTAAAGATTCGGCCGAACGTCTATATTGCTGATGATAATTAAACACGTTAATGTATGGGGGAGAGGTTATAACAAGATCGATTGTTGAATTGGGTACTGGCGTATTTCGTGCATCAGAATGAAAAACATCTATTTGATTTAAATTGTATGGTAATTCTAATACCAGTTGTTTTAGTTTATTCCATACTTTGAATATTTTATGAACTGACAAATCTTCTTTCTTATGAAAATCAACCAAGATGATTAGCGTTTCGATAAGTTTAGTCGATAAATATGTGGATAATGTTTGATGAAGTGCCAACAATTTTTGACGAATCACGTTTTTTTGTTCAATGAGGCAGTAACCATTATCGCTTGGTGGTGCAATAAAAATGGAAAGAGGAAAAGTTTGTTCAAGTAAAGTTTCAATTAGCTTGATTGCTTTCCTGCGCTTTGCCACTCTAATATTTATGAATTCATAAGTGCGTGCCAGTGTAACGGCCGCTGGATTTATTTCTGAGCCACAGGCGGCAATACCTAAGCGTCCGGCCTCTAGTAAGACAGTACCGCTTCCTAGAAAAGGGTCATAAACTCGTGCCGAATTTGTTCCATATGCTTGTAATAAAGCGTGTACAAATTGCGGCGAAAACTGTCCGCTCCATTTAAGAGGATTACTGCGCGTTTTATTCCTAATATCTAACACAGATTGAGGAATATCGACACTATTTAACGGTATCCTTTCGTAAAGAGTTGAATAATGAGTCATCTATTTTATCATCTCGCACCAAAATGATATGGTTTGCGTTTACTCATCATCCTGTAAAATTTGTTGCATTAGTTGAATATCTTTTTTCAAATTACTCTGACGTACAGCCAAAGAGACAACATAAATCATCCCTATCGACCACATGGCGACGTAACCCAAAAGCAGGTAATTATTGTGCTGGTTGGCAATATCTTGTAAAAGCATAGCGTTCATAATAAATTCCTTTAAAAATTATCCATTGTCAATTATCAATTATCTCTATCGGCTGCTGACGCGCATTTTCAGAGCGGTGACAGATTCTTTCAGATGTTGCAGGCGGATACGATTGAACAGCCATGCAGCGTATAAAATAGAAAAATTGATGACGCTGACATTGAGCGAGATGACCATTTTCATGGCTAAACCGTCATCGAACTCTTGCAAGCCCTGCTCCGCGCCCTGTGCTGATTCGGCCACACCGCCAAGAACGACGGGATGAATATCACGCATCAGGCGGATGCTGAGGAAGGTTAAAATGACGGTGAGAAAGGCGACGATGACATAAATGGCCGCAAATCGCCTTCTTTTTTCTTCATCTTCAAGCGCGCCGCGCAACATTAAATATGCCATGTATGTCAATATGGCGACAGTGATCATGGTAAGGCGTGGACTCCACAACCACCATGTATTCCATGCTGGTTTGCCCCAAACGGAGCCGCCAACGGTTGCCATGCCGAAAAAGATTAGCCCAATTTCTACCGACGCAAGGGCGATGGTGTCATATATTCGAGAGGGGCGGCGCAAATATAATGCGCCGGCAATCAAGGCGACAAAAAAGGTGACTGAGCCAACCCATGCCGCGCCAACGTGAAAGTAAAAAATACGCTGCACATTGCCCAGCAAGCGTTCGGGCGGGGCGTAAAAGAAGACGACGGCAAGGTTGATGATCATCGTGATAACGGCCGTCCAGTTCAAAATTTTAATTGTGCGATCTAATTTAGTTGGTTTCATAAGTTTCTTTCCTTAATATAAGGATATGATCCGCAGATTTACGCAGATTTCTTGTTAATAATCTGCGTAAATCTGTGTAATCTACGGATATTTTTCTGATGTATCAAAGGCTATGATTCTACAATGTAATGGTAAGTTGTAAACCCTGCCGCCAACATTAGCACATCATACAAGATGATGAGCATGATGGGCGTTTGCACTTCTGCAAAAATCGGCTGCTGGGGGAACATATAAACGGCCGTTGCCGTCGCCGCAGGCAGCACTAGCGGCAATGAAAGCGGCAGTAATAAAACAGGCAGCAAAACATCACGCGCACGGGTTTGAATGGACATGGAAGCGATGAGTACACCAGCCGCCACATAACCAATTGTGCCTAAAAATAAAATGAGCAGTACAGGCGGCCGCCATAATGGTTTGTTAAAAAAGATGATGAACAACAGCACCATCACCACCTCTAACGCCAATACGAAGATAGTTGTGCTTAACACTTTGCCCGCATAAATAGCGTTGCGATTGATGGGAGCCATCAATAGCGTGTCGATGCTTTGATTTTCGCGCTCAACAGCCATCGTGCGGTTCAGTCCCAATGTGCCAGCCAGCAGAATGGTCGCCCACAGCAGCCCCGTCGCCACATCACGGGCGGCGGCGAGATTGGTTTCCAGCGCAAAATTAAACATGACGACGGTAACGAGCGAAAACATGACCATCACGCTCATAATTTGGCGCGTATGCTTTTCAATTTGCAAATCTTTCCACGCGATTGTCCACGCGGTTGAAAAAAATGAGGGAGTGGATTGTTTCATTTGAGTTAATACATCTCAAATTGTCATTCCCGCGTAGGCGGGAATCCATCTTCTGGGAGATATGGATTCCTGCCTTCGCAGGAATGACAATCGTCTATTTTTTATTATGTTTTTTGCGCGTTTGTTCGGTGTAAACTTCAAGGAATTGGGCGGGGGTGATGGATCGGCTGTCTACTTCGTAAGCGATTTTGCCACGATTGAGAATGACAGTGCGGTCACATATATTTAACCCGTGCGTGAGGTCGTGGGTGATCATGAGGATAGTACGGCCGTTTTCACTTTCACCCCGCAATAAATCATCCAACAACTGGGATGCCTCTTGATCCAGACCCGTGTACGGTTCATCCAACAGTAGCACATCAGGCTCATGCAGCGTCGCACGGGCGATGGTTAACCGTTGCACCATCCCGCGTGAAAAAGAGGCGACTGCATCCCGCTTACGGGCAAACAGGCCAACCGTTTTCAACGCTTTTTCCACCCGTTCTTCCGCATTATCCAACTGATACAGGCGGGCGAAGAAGGTGAGATTTTCACCAGCGGTCAAGTCGCCATAAAGCAATGCTTGATGGGAAACCATCCCCAAATGCTGGCGCACATGGGCGGCCTGCTTGGGCAACGCCCAACCACCAACAGAAACTTGCCCAGCCGTTGGTGACAGCAGCGTGGCGACAATACGAAGCAATGTCGTTTTGCCCGCGCCATTGTTGCCGACTAGCGTGACAAATTCACCCGCTTGCAGGTGCAAGTCAACCCCGCGTAAGACGGGGTTTGCACCATAATTTTTTGTCAGCCCTTCTATCTTAATCATTTGGACTTTGTAGGGGCGGTTCGCGAACCGCCCCTACAGCGAGTAATTTATTGAAAAATAATATACACAGGTACGGGGTCTAGTGCCGTCATTACTTGTTCGGGCAACATGAAGGGGACATCGTAGATGAGTTGATCATCTACTTGGTCGGTGAACATTTTGAAGCCGCCGTATTCAAAACCGGGTTCGCCTGCATACTTTAGGTAATTACGCATTTTGGGGCCGGGTGGGCCGTACCCATCACCGTTGATGAGCAATTCGACGTTGGGGTAGTTGATGATATTTTGTTTATTGGTAATCATCGCGCCGTTGGAATGGTCGAATTGATGAATGATAAGAACTTTGTTCACGCCAATTTGTTCAGCAATTTGTTGCAATTCAGCTTGAATGGCGTTGATTTCGGCGGCATCAATCGTGCCGACTTGTCGGTTTGGCTCTTGCTCGGCCGTCATGTCAAATTCAGGATCGAGGGCAACGTGGGCATGTGGGTAGCCATCGGCGATTAACGGCCGTATTCGCATAAATTCATCGTACATCGTTGAACGGCCGGGCTGGATGTCGTACACAATCGCCGCGTTGTTGTTACGGGCGAACGCCAAATACTCCCATAACCAATCTTCTTCCACGCGGTGGATGCACTGGTTGTCTTCGGTGCATGGTTTGGCAACGGTGGCGATGGTGTGGATGACGGGGATGAGTTGACGGCCGTCGTGATTGTAGGGCGCATATTCAGCGATTACGCCGCGCATCATGTCCATCGTTTGCCGTCCCGTCTGGTTGCCCAACAGCCCCAAACCACGACTAAACAGGCTACCGTAGAAGCCAATCATGCGAAAATTGCTCAAATAGCCAGATCCATTGATGACGGGCGCGGGTAGATAGGCGGGTAAGGGGTCGGGGGCGTTTTCGGGATGCCATAACCACGGTAAAATATCCCATGGGGCGGGGATGGGGGTGCTGGTGGCAGTCGCTAAGGGTGTTTCGGTTGGTAAGGGGGTGTTTGTTGCCGCTGTGGTGGGGATGGCAGTTGGCGGCGCGGGGGGCGGTGCTGTCGGGCGCGGGGTGAATGTGTTTACGGGGGTGGGGATTGTGGTAGAAACGGCCGTTTCTGTTGGAGGCACTACTGTTTCCACAATAGCCACATCTTCCTCAGCCGTCGATTGACAGCCAATAAACAGTAATGAAAAAAGCAGTAACAAGTAAAAGGGGAGAAAAGATTTTTTCATAACGGTTCTATAGCAACAAAAAACCCCCAACAAGGGGGCGATGAACAAGAATAATAGATAAATAAAAATCCCACCGTACCGTGTGAATCCAGTGGATTGAACCTGCTGAGGCAGGTGGGAATATTACCGCGAGTATCTGCCTGACGAGAGCCGTGAAGCTCAAGTTACTACATCCCCTCAACGTATACCATCCCCTAAATCAAAGCGTTGGCTCAACATAAAGACCCATCACAAATAAAGCAGGATTAAGAAAATA
>CAYSDT010000167.1:0-6640 GCA_964429835.1 uncultured Ardenticatenaceae bacterium
TCCCAACAGCTATTTGCATAAATGGTGGGCACGGCGATGTGGCAGCACCTTTCGGGCAATTTTGAAAAGCCTCGTCACCGATGAAGCCGCCAAAGGGTATTACACGGCTGGCGGCTTGCAAGGCAAAGTCGTGCTTGACCCGATGATGGGCGGCGGCACGACGTTGCACGAAGCGATCCGCATGGGCGCAAATGTCATCGGCGCGGACATCGACCCCATCCCCGTTTTGCAAGCACGGGCGACGCTTTCCGATGCGGAATTGCCGCTGCTGGAAGCCGCCTTCGCCAAATTCCACGCCGCCTTGCGTCAAGAATTAGCCCCGCTCTACCAGACCGCTTGCCCCACCTGCGACCGCTCCACCGAAATGCGCTTCACGCTGTACGGCGTGCGCCGTCGCTGCAACTGCCGTGAGGCGATTTTCGTCAACAGCCGCACACTGCGCTTCAATAAAGATGACAGTATCACCACGATTGATTCCGAAAGTCACGCTATTTTTCATGGCACACACAAAATTGGAACAGCCACCCCACCATCCCCCTTGCATTTGCCAATTTTAGAAAAAACGGTGAAGCGATGTGACCGTTGTGGTGGAGAATTTGAGGAGAAAATCGACACACCATTCTACAAACGGTACGTCCCCATCGCCGTCGTGGGCAAATGCGCCCAACACAAGCTCTTTTTTGCTCCCCTGCGCGATGGGGACTGGAACGCCATCGCCCAAGCGGATGCCCAACGCGCCGCCCTGCCATTTGACCCCGCCGATTTTCAGATTATGGCTGGCCCAAAATCAAAAAGCCTGCTGGATCGTGGCATTGACTGCTATCTTGACCTTTTTTCCAGCCGCCAACTGCTTTATTTACACGCAGCGATGGCACATTTGGGCGATTTACCACCACTGGAACGGCTCAATCTTGCCCTGCTCACCTCCACGTCACTGGAATTTAATTCGATGTTGTGCGGCTATAAAGGGGCAAAACGGTATAAAACCGAGCGGTCGGGTGCGATTCGGCACACCTTTGCCTACCATGCGTACTCATTTCCGTACACCGCGCTGGAAAATAACCCGATTCACGCCGTGCGGGCATCGGGCAATTTGCGGAATTTGTTCATGAGCCGCATTGCTCGCGGGCGCAATTGGGCGATGTTGCCGATTGAGCGCGAAGTGAAAGATGGAAAAGCGCATAAAGTGACCATTCCAGGCGAACGGGACAGCGGGCGTGAGGTGTTCTCGGTTGAAGAATTGGCGACGGGATCGCAACGGTTTTTGTTGCGACAAGGCTCGTCGGTCGCCCTTGATTTACCAGACAGTTGTGTCGATTATGTGGTGACGGATCCGCCTTATTTTGACAGTGTGCAGTACAGTGATTTGGTCGCGTTTTTTCGGGTGTGGTTGCAACAAATGCTGCCCGATGGGGCGGAATGGGAGGTTGAATTGGCGAAAACGGCCGTTGATCAACAATCCTACGGCTCCATCGACCCCACTGACCAGTATGCGTCCATTTTGACGGGCATTTTCAAGGAATGTCGGCGGGTGATGAAGGAAAACGGCCGTTTAATTTTCACCTTCCACCATCGCAACCCCAAAGGGTGGGCGGCGTTGACGCTGGCGTTAAAACGGGCGGAATTCCGCCTGCTCAATCGGTACGTCGTCCATGCCGAGAACCCCGTTTCGGTGCATATCGCCAATCAAAATGCGCTGTTGCATGATGTGATTTTGGTGCTTGCGCCCACTGAGCTTGTCGAAGTGGAGGGAGAAAAATGGAAACGGCCGTTATCCATCCCCCATAACGACAGCGCGGGGTTTTGTTATGCGTGCGGAACGGCCGTTGGCTGGACACTCAACAACGACATGGCTGAAGCTGAGATACAGGCCGCGTGGAGAAAAATGCTGACCCCTCCTCCCAAATCTATCATCAAATAGGTGATTTTGATGATTGCCATTTCCCTTGATGCCAATACTGATTTTTCATATGGTCGAGATAGAGAAACTGCCGTAAAAGGTGAACAACAGCAGATAATCGAGGTGCATCTTCGTCTGATCGTATCCGTCGCTTAAAGGCCTGCCACTGTTGTTCTTTTTCGATCACAAAATCATCCGATAGCCCTGTTGGCAATGAAGTAGGTAGCGATGTCTCTCTCCGCAAAAATGTTTCACTGATGGCTTGGTGCAAAACCTGACCATCAAACTTGAAGTGTCGCGCCAATTCCCATAAATCATAGAAATCCTTCATGCGGCTATTGAATTGATCCAACGATACCAATGCGTGGTATTTTTCGGCAACCACCGTCTCCCGTGTATATCCGCGCAACATTGGCGCAGGCAAATCAAGCAATACTGGATATTCAAATGAGATCGGTTCAGGAACGACAACATCCCCAAAACCAATATCAATTTGCATGGGAATACGTGCATTATCCAATGTTGCCCGCAATTTTATCCGTACACCAGCATAATTAGTACGCATCCTGATTTTCTCACCATGTACAGAATCCGCGTTAAAGTGAAGACCATCATTGATTACTTCCACATCACAAACAGCTTTCATCATTTCTACAAGAGGCTCTGTCTCATTACGTCCATAGCCAAGCAGATCAATATCGCGCGTTGGACGTGTGCGCGGTATACCCCACGCCATAAAAACCAACGCACCTTTAAGGATAAATTGGGGTTGGTGTGGCGATTTGCTTAGTCGATAAAGAAATCGTTCAATCGCGTAATGTTGCAGCACTTCGGAAAATGGTTTGTTGGCAGCTTTAGCCATATTGAGCAAGCGTGCGTGTACTGAAGCTGCCATATTTGTAACGCTCATACCAATGCCTCCATATATGGTTGCATGACCTTCGCCACGCGATTGATGTCTGCAAAATGGGACAGCGGGACTACATTGCCATTTTCAGCTAGATACTGCTTTAATGCGGCGATGGCTGTATCCAAGCCAATTTTATGGCGGAACTTAAAACAATCGGCTACCGTTTTTGCCGCGCTGTATATTTGAACCGTAACCCCATCAAGCTCGTGCTGTTCAACGCCAGCCGTATGAGAAGTCGTTGAATACCAAAAATATCGGATTGGCAACTGGGTGATATGCGGTTTTTGCATATCTTTTGGTAAGGCGACGTAAATTTCATGCGGAATTTCGGTTGTCATTTCATGAAAAGCCAATGCTGAGATGAGACAAACAACACCTCTCCGAATTTTTGCGCCAACAACGAATAAATCAGGGTTTGTCAACGGAGGCAAGTCACTTAGTCGAAACAAGCCGCGCTGAATCTGAATAATTTTTCCTCTATCACGCAACGCATACAATGTACGCGGTTGAACCCCTAGTCGCAACGCCTCTGCTGTATGAAGAACACCATTTTGCTCTTCAAAATGAGCAAGGGCAACATTTATTGTACTTTTTTGCATAATAATCACCTTAATTATGTATAACAAAGGTGATTATTGTGTATTTTGTGAGCATTGTCAATATGGCTATAATATCATCCCTTGAAGCTGTAAAATAATCAACGGCTTACTTGAACACAGTCACATCTGAAGGGTTGGAAACGAGTGTGTGGAATTCCCGATAATGCGGACAATGATTTATGACTTTAGAATTCGAGAAACTCATTGGCAAAGTAGACGAAATGGCACGCATCGCGGCAGATCGAAAGCGGGAGCAAGACCAAACTGCTGACGAACTGCGGGCGACCCTCGACAAGTACGCAGAAGAATGGGAAGCCATCAAAGCTGCGCTCGCCCTTGCTGACGAGAAAGCGGACAAAAAAATATACCGTTCCGCACGGCCGTTAACCGACAACACCGCGCTAAACGCCGCCATCCCTGCCCCCGCGCCGCCCGCCCGCGCCACCATCATCGCCACCGACGGCTCGCAAATTATGCCCGACCGCCACGCGGCACACCTCTACTACCTCATCAATATCGGCGGCGTGATTTACCATCACGGCAGCGGCAATGCGCCCGATTCCTTCTCCATTCCAGAGTTGCATTATCCTGAAAACGCAAAGGCGATGGCAACTTTTCTTTCCAGCAGTGGCGAAGTCAGCGTGGAGCGTGATTTACGCGAAATCGGCACGCTGGCCGAGAAAGCGTGGGATCATCGACATGGACAACGGCCGTTATTAACCATCCTCGATCAACGCCTGCTTTACTGGCCGATTGGCGGCGATGATGATAAATCCAGCACCGAAGTGCGAAAATGGATGAGCGCGATGACTAAAATTCACGACAGCGGCGGCTTGCTGGCGGGATATATTGATCGACCGATGACAACGGCCGTTATTACCCTTCTCAAAACCCTGCAAGGCGCGGAAACGGCCGACAGCTTCGACTGGAAATCGCTGGGCAAGCGCAGCCTAACTGGTGGCATCAGCGATGGCGCACTGTTCAGTCGCCTGTTAAAGCCGGGCGAGCGGAGCGCGATTTTCACCCATATTTCGCCACGAAATACAGAATTTGCCGAATTTGATGCGGGCAATCAGGTTTGCTTCTTCTTCTTGAATCCGGGAATGGACGGCCGTTCTATCGCCCGTATTGATTTGCCACTTTGGGTGGCAGAGGATGAGGATGCAGTAACGGCCGTTCACGGTCTCATCTACGACCAATGCCAAATCATCGGCGACTACCCTTACGTCATCGCCCGTGCCGACGAAATGGCCGTCGTCGGTCGGCAAGACAATCAGGAACTCAACTTCATGATCGACATCAAAATGCAAGATTATGGCATTGATATTTCGACGACTGCCAAATTGGGCAGCAAAAGTTTAGCTCGCGGCGGCCGCACACGACACGGCGGGATATAAAAAACAATCTGCGGAATCTGCGGATCAATTATAAGGGCAATACTTATGGATAATTTAGAAATTGGGCGCGTTTTGCGTGCCAGCACCGTTGGCTTTGCCATCGGCTGCCGTGTGCAACAGTTGCAACATCCTGCCTTTGGCAGTTTGGTGAAAGCGACACCAGTAACGGCCGTTGATGGCAGAGAAGTAATCTACGGGCTAATTTACGATATGCACATCGACGACGACCCGCTCGTGCGCCGTCTGGTGCTGACCGAAAAAACGAACAGCGAAATCATCCGCGACCAGCGCGATAATCGGATGTTGCCAATTGAAATGAGCGTACTCGCCGTCGGTTATCAGCAAGGTGATAACATCCGTCATGGCTTGCCGCCGCGCCCGCCACTGAGCCTTGATCCCGTCACGCTTTGCCGTGAACGGGATGAAATCATCGCCTTTAGCGACAGCCTCAGCTATTTGCGCCTCATTTTGCGGGCGGCCGATGGCAATGTCCCCGTCGATCAACTCCTCGTCGCCCACATCACCGACATGTACCATTTGCGCGGGGACGACCGCGACTGGGCGATGGCCGCCATTGAACAATTGATCGACCTGCTTCGTGCCAACTACGAAATGCTCATCCCCACCATCGAAGCGTTGACGGAAACGATCTTCAATGAATAATGAGCAATTAACAATGAACAAATGTTAATTGCTCATTGTTAATTGTTCATTCCCCACCTGTGCAAGATAATTTTCTAACCTCACGCGCTTCGCATGATTTTGAGCGCAGCTATCGCGGCCGTTTTTGGCGCAAATTAAACGCTTGGCTCAAGGGCAAGAGCAATGAATTGCTGCCTTATGATGTCGTGCGTGAACAAATCCCATTTGATGGACAGCGTGATTTGGGCATGCAAACCATCGCTGTTGACAAAATTGTGGGCAGCGTTGGCCGCTACCGCGATTTTGACCGCGCCTTTTTTCCCACACAAGAGACGACCAGCGCACGCTGGATCAACATCCGCAAAGCGCATTATCGTGCGATTGAATTGCCGCCGATTGATGTGTACAAAATCGGCGAGGTCTATTTTGTCCGCGACGGCAACCATCGCGTATCCGTCGCCCGTGAGCGCAAACAGGCGTTTATTGACGCGCAGGTGATTGAAATCAGCATCCCGATCCCTATCACCCCCGAAACGGCCGTTAATGACCTGCTGCGCCAACATGCGTATGCGGAATTTATGCAAGCGACGGGGCTGGGCAAGTTAGGCGAGCCTGTCGATTTGGAATTATCGGTGGTGGGGGATTACGGCCGTTTATTCCACCACATCAACGCGCACCAATACTATTTGGGGCTGGATGGGCAAGCGGTTTCTTTTCGGAAAACGGCCGTTTCTTGGTATCGCACCGTCTATCAGCCGATGCTTGTCATCATCGAAGAACACGAGTTGCAAAAGCAGTTCCCGCACCAGACCGCCACCGACCTGTACCTGTTCGTCAGCGAATATCAATGGTTGCGCCGTGAATTTTTGACCGACGAAAAAGAAGAAAGCGAGGAAATGCCAGATTTGGCCGCCTTGTACAGCGATGAAGAAATTCGGCTGGCGATCAAAACATTACGCCAGCAACAATGGATTGATACGCTTATTTTGGAGCAGGAACGGGCGCACTTTGAAGCGTACACGGACATCAAAACGCTTCGCCCAGAGGCGGATATTCGGCTCAGTTTGGCGGGCAAATATGACAAGATGCTGCACCACATCAGCACCCATCGCTGGTACATGGGCGAACAGCAGGGGCATGATGTCGCCTACGCCGATGCCGTCGCCTCGTGGTACGACCATGCGTATCTGCC
>CAYSDT010000168.1:0-6580 GCA_964429835.1 uncultured Ardenticatenaceae bacterium
CGCCAGCAACTCCTCAATTGTTAGAATTTGTATCTTGGGAAAGTCCCCCGCCCACAGTGCCGACTTGTAAAAGCCAGCCGAAGCCGCTTCCGTTTTCATCGGTTTACTGGGCGGTTTCAAGGTGATGAACACGCCGATGGCTGCATTCTCCCGCTCCACTGTGCCGACTAAATCTCGAATATCACGGCTGCTGACTTTGCCGCTTTTCACTTGCACCAACACCCGTTGTCGCTTGCGATTTGTGCCATCAATAAAGTTGATCACGCCATCAATCCCTTTGTCCGCCCCTTTTTTGCCACGTTTGCTTCCGTGAGTTGCTTTGCCAGGCCGTGCTTTGACCAACGACAACGCCCACCATTCAAACTGAAAGCGATCTTGCTTTGCCAAATATTCAGCAGATTTCACTGATTCTGGTTCACCGATAACAACAAATTCAGATTCAGGGAAATGTTCTTGTAGACGATATTTTTGCAAGGCAATGGCAAGATGGGTAATGTCAATGCCAATCCAGCGGCGATTTAATTTTTCAGCAGCGGCAACAGTTGTGCCGCAACCGCAAAATGGGTCAAGGACAAGATCGTTTTTATTGCTGCTGGCTTCAACAATCCGCTCCAATAGGCTGATTGGTTTTTGTGTTGGATAGCCTAACTTCTCTGCGGCTTGCGCTTGCACAGGTGGAATATCGGTAATGACTGATTTGATGGGCGTTCCTTTTTGCTCGTGTAAATACCGTTTCAAATAAGGTCTGCCTGTCTTGCTCCATTGAAGGCGATCTTCTTCCGCAAGCACCTCCAATTTTTCACGCTTAACACGCCATCCCCATTCTGGTGTGTATCCCTGAAATTCATAAGCCAAATTGGGGCGCGGCCCCATCGAAGCTGAACGAATGATGTGATCAAGGCGGTAAGTGCCGCGATCATCTTTGTGTCGGTAAAAAGATTTTATATATTCTGGGTCATGTTCAGTAAATACTGGATTCCATGTACATGTTTTGCTTTTACTATAATACAAAATAATGTCGTGGACAGCTCCCCACTTTTTAGAATCGTTGTGGCTGCTGGTTCTTTGCCACACAATCTCATTCCTAAAATTTTCTGCACCAAAAACGGTGTCCAGAATGATTTTTAGGTAATGGCTAGCGGTGGGATCGCAGTGGAGATAGAGGCTGCCCGTTGGTTTAAGAACGCGGTGTAATTCAATCAATCGAATCGCCATCATCACCAAATAAGCCAGCATCTGGCTTGGCCCAATAAATTCGCGCAAAGAGCCAATAAGCCGAGATACATCGTCAGGGGAATCTTCGATTAGTTGCTCATACGCTTTTTCTGCCGACATGTCCCAATGCCATGTATCATCAAACGCCGCAATTTGTGCGGAACTGTCTGTGCCACTCTCGTCTTTGAACAGCACGTTATAGGTGCGCTTGGAGTTAAAAGGCGGGTCAAGGTAAATCAAGTCCACGCTCTCATCAGCGATATACTCACGCAATATCGCTAAATTATCGCCATAATACAATGTGTTTTTGTCAGGTTGTGTCATTTGTGCCTCCGTCTTGTGTTAATGGCTGGGATTATAGAAGGGAGTGAGGGGATTGTGAAGGGGGTAAACGGCCGTTTTCCCCTAAAAATGATACTTTAATGATACCAACGACCGATGACGGCCGTTTGTTTTTGCCCTACACTATCATTGCATCCGAAACGGGGCTTCCCGTTTGGTTTGCATTACTCGCAAACCAATTGAGAGGTAATGATAATGACGAATACCAGTATCAAAATGTACCGGCCGGCTGATTACTGTATTAAAGTCAGCGGCGCAATTGATCAAGAATGGTTTTCTTATCACGACAATATGGTTGTGAAGGAGATGGATGCGGGGGATAAACGGCCGTTGACCACCCTCACTGGTCAAGTCACCGATCAAGCCGCCCTGATGGGCATTCTTAACCATCTTTACGACTTGCAATTACCCATCGTATCCGTTGAACATCTTATTGAAGCGTAATTACACAAGGAGAAACACAAAACATGAGTAATCCAACCCCAAACTACAACACCCGCATCCCCGAAAAAATCATGACCCCCGACCGCGTAGAAACACGCATCGGCACTCTTGAATTTTACGATGGTCTGCCCAGTAAAGAGACCGCTAAAACCGTCTTTGACAACCTCGACTTCATGCGCGGTGTCGAAGTCTTCCTCAACTTCATCCCCGCCACCTCCATCGAAGGAATGCGGATGGGCATGGTTGGATTGGGTGTCACCTCTTCCAATAAAGTTGCCATTATGGATGAGTTGATGGACTCCACGCCTCTCTTCCTTACAGGCAATACCGACACCGTGTACGCATTAGGCATCCTCGATCTAGAAAAAGACGGCCCTACCGTCGTCGAAATTCCACCAGGCAGTGGTCCTGGCACGGTCAACGATGCGTACTTCCGCTTCGTCATCGACATGGGCGGACCCGGCCCCGACCGCGGGCAAGGTGGCAAATATCTCATTTTACCCCCCGACTATGAAGGCGATGTCCCCGAAGGGTACTTTGTCGCCCGCTCCACCAGTTACATCAACTGGATTGTTTTACGCGGATTTCTCGTAGATGGTAAACCAGATACGGCCTCTGCAATGTTCAGAAATGACCTCAAAATCTACTCACTCGCCAGCAGTGATGAACAGCCAGCGATGGAATTTATCCGTACATCTGGATTGAATTTTAACACCATCCACGCCAACACCTACGAATTCTATGGCGAGTTGAACGATGTGATCCAGCGCGAGCCAATCAGTATGCTTGACCCCGAACTGCGCGGTCTGGCGGCCAGCATCGGCATTCAAAAAGGAAAACCCTTCGCCCCCGATGCCCGCATGAAAGCGATTTTGACGGATGCGATAGCTGTCGGCAACGCCACCGCCCGCTCCCTGTACTTCCAATTGCGCGAAGAAGGCGCGTACCTTTACGAAAATAGCTACTGGAAGACTGGTTTCATCGGCGGCGATTACCGCTGGTTACGCGACGGCGGCGATGGTGGTCGTTATTTGGATGCCCGCACTTACTTCTTCTATGTCGCCACCGTCAACACCCCCGCGATGGCTCTAAAAATGATCGGGCGTGGCTCACAATACGCCCTCTGCGACAAAGATAAAGACGGCAACGATTTATACGGCAACAAGAACTACAAGATAAATATCCCCGCCAACGTCCCCGCCAAAGATTTCTGGTCGATGGTCGTCTATGACCCGCAAACGCGCTCAGAATTACAGACGGGGCAACCGTTCCCCAGCAAAAATAATCAGAAAAGCGTTCTCGATTACAATGAAGATGGTTCGGTAGACCTCTACTTTGGCGCAGAAGCACCAGCAGGCAACGAAAACAACTGGATTCAAACGGTTGCAGGCAAAGGCTGGTTTGGTGTGTTGCGCTTCTATGGCCCGCTGGAACCGTTCTTTGACAAAACATGGAAACCTGGCGAGTTTGAGTTGATCTAACATTTTTTATTGTAGGGGCGTGGCCTTGTGTCCGCCCGATTATGGGTAAATCATAATCAAGGGCAACCACAAGGGTAGCCCCTACAATGCGACATTATTGTAAAAGGAAAATATGACAGAAACATTAAACACAATCGCACAATTGTCTGGGCTGGTCTTTGTGGTGGGCAGTATGCTTGCCATGGGATTGAGTCTGACCGTTGCCCAAATTATTCAACCGCTGAAAAACGGCCGTTTAGTAGCACTCGCTCTGCTCGCCAATTTTGTTGTCGTGCCAGCATTGGCTTATGGAATAACGGCCGTTATTCCCGTAACTGAAGGCGCACGCATCGCCCTGATTTTGTTATCAACCGCCGCTGGCGCACCATTTTTACCCAAATTGGCACAGGCGGCCAAAGGGGATATGGCTTTTGCCGTCGGCTTGATGGTGCTGTTGATGGTCGTGACCGTCGTCTATCTGCCCATCATGTTGCCACTATTGCTCACTGGCGTAGAGGTGAACCCGTGGGACATCGCCAGCTCGTTGATTGTCACGATGTTGATCCCCTTGGCGATTGGTTTATTTATCAAGGCGCGATATGCGGAAACGGCCGTTAATCTCCAACCCACCTTCGCCCAAGCCTCAAACACCAGTTTGATGCTGATGATGGGCATTTTACTGATGCTCAACGTCCGCAACATCCTCTCCACCATTGGTACAGGGATTCTTGTTGCTGGCGTTATCTTCATCATCATCTCCTTTGTCGTCGGCTACTTTTTGGGCGGGCCAAGCGATGGCACTAAAGCGGTGCTAGGATTAGGCACAGGCCAGCGTAACATCTCGGCCGCCATCGTCGTGGCCGCCCAAAATTTTACCGATCCCGACGTATTGATCACGATTATTGTCCTCGCTATTATTGGTTTGTTTATTTTGATGCCCGTTGGTGGTGAATTGGGTAAACGCAAAGCGGCGTAAGGCGGTTTCCGAAAATAAAACAAGCCTTAAAGGTAACATCTCAATAAACTGTGGAAAAGACCTGACAGGTTTCACTAACGCCTTTCGTTTTACACGAGTATCGTCAAAAAACCTGTCAGGTCTCCCCGAAATATTGAGAAGACACCCTTAAAGCTTCAACTGTCATTCCTGCGTAGGCGGGAATCCATAGGCTCGTACTCGACTAGATTCCCATCTGCACAGGAATGACAAATTTTTGGTTTAACAGTATTATTTCCCTGATTGTTTTCCGGAACACGCCTAAGCAAAAAATCGCCGATTTAGACACATGCCCCCCGAATTAGAAGGGGAGATCGTTAATCAGTATTTGAAATAGGGAAATACATATGAAATCAAGCATGAAAACATGGGGAGCGTTGATTACGCTGGCCTTAACACTGTTCTTAGTTGTGGTGGACACGACAATTATGAACGTATCCATTACAGCATTAGTTCAAGACCTAAATACGACCGTCTCCGGTGTGCAAGCCGCTATCTCGATTTATGCGTTGGTAATGGCCGCTTTTATCCTTATCGGCAGCAAACTATCGGATATTTTTGGCAAGAAACGCATTTTTATGCTTGGCCTCATCTTCTATATGATCGGCACCACATGGGCATCATTTAGCACAAATCTAGCGATGTTGATCATCGGTTGGTCTATTTTGGAAGGTATTGGCGGGGCATTGATGCTGCCAAATATCCCCGTACTATTACAAAGCAACTATAAAGATGGCAAGTTGTCCTTTGCCTACGGCATTATTGGCGTAGTTGGCACGATCAGCGCGGGTATGGGGCCTATGATCGGCAGCTTATTTACAACATACGCCAGTTGGCGCGGGGCGTTTCTTGCAGGGTTGTTGCTTGCGCTCATCATCTTTGCCCTGAGCCGTTCCTTAAAACAAGGCAAAGCATTAGAACATAAGCCAAAATTTGATTTTCTCGGTGCTGGATTATCCATTTTTGGTTGGTCAGGCATTGTGCTGGGCATTTTGCTGGCACAAACGTATGGAGTTTTCTTTGCAACAAACCCATTTATGATTGGCAGTTATGCGTTTGCGCCGTTTGGATTATCAATCACACCTATCCTTGTGGGCGCAGGCTTCATCATCATCATATTGCTGTTCCGATGGGAACGTCACCTAGAACAGGCAGGAAAAGACGGCTTGTTTAAGCCATCCATCATGCAGATTGACGGGATGCGAGCTGGGCTTTCTGTGCGGGCTATACAGGTAGGCGTATCGGCCGCATTCCTTTATATTTTCCCGTTAATGCTTCAATTGTCATTTTCTTACACCGCCATCGAAGCAGGCTTCGCTATGATGCCATTTTCTATCGGATTGCTGCTGTTTGCCATTATTGGCTCAAAGCTATCGGCACGTTTTACCGCTAAACGAATTATTCAGGTTGGTTTCTTGATGACTTTTATCGGTCTAATTGGTGTTGGCAGCCGTATTGTCCCCGATATCAACCCTGCCGAATTATTGATGGGTAGTTTTTTGGGGGCGGGTTTGGGCTTGATTGCTTCTCAGATTTTGAATCTGATTCTTTCCTCTGTTTCAATGAAAAATATATCTGAAACGTCTGGATTGATTGGTACATTTGAGCAATTAGGTGCCGCTGTCGGTATCGCTTTGGCGGGTGTCATCATGCTAACCGTACTGTCCACATCTTTGGAAAACCAGATAAGCGTTCACCCCTCTCTTCCAACGGAAATAAATGCGGCATTGATTACGGCCGTAGAAGATGGTGTACAGTTAGCCTCCAATGAGCAACTGGAAGCATCATTAGCAGCGTTAAGCATTAGTGCGGAAATGGAAACAGCTTTGTTTGAGATATACCACATCGCCCGCACGGATGCGTTTCGTGCTGGTATTGCTTTATTGATATATAGCACGTTGTTAGGATCGATCTTTGCGCTTGGGCTGCCTAATCGTAAATTACTCGATAAAAAAACATAGTTGACCATATCATTTGGGAGTGTTTCATTTACTTTAGCTGGCGAATAAATTCGCGCCTACGGCTGCAAAGTCAGCCTTCGCCGACTGAGACCTAGACCGCGTAGGCGGTCTTTGCAGATGTAGCAGCAGATTTATCTGCCGTGTTTTTAAGTAAATGAAACACA
>CAYSDT010000169.1:0-6575 GCA_964429835.1 uncultured Ardenticatenaceae bacterium
ATGTGATTGGCGTGATTGGCGCAAAACCCCCGCACCTGCTCCCCGCAGACGAACGTAACAAAGTCCTCGAAAAGAAAGATATGTACATCGACATCGGTTCAACATCTCGTGATGAGGTTGTTGAAGCTGGTGTGCGTGTTGGCGATCCTGTCGTACCGCAAAGTGAGTTTGTGGTGCTGGCAAACGGCAGGACGTATCTCTCCAAAGCGTTCGACAACCGAATTGGTTGTGCGGCCGTCATTGACACCTTGCGTCATTATCAAGATGCTGACCATCCCAATCAAATCTTTGGGGTGCAGACGGTAATGGAGGAGGTCGGTGTGCGTGGGGCAACAACAAGCGTGCGGATGGTGAACCCAGATGTCGCCATCGTCATTGAATCTGATATTGCTGGCGATGTACCAGGCATTAAAGATGAGGTGTCAGATGTGAAGTTGGGCGGTGGCCCATCCATCATGTTGTACGATGCCCGCATGATTCCCAACATTAAATTACGCGATTTGCTGATTGATACGGCCGAATCGCTTAATATCCCATTGCAGTTCACAGTCATGCCTGGTGGCGCGACTGATGGCTCTGCAATTCATTTACACGGAACGGGTGTCCCCACCATTGTGGTCGGTGTCCCCGCTCGTCATATTCATAGTCATGGCGCAATCATCCATCGTGATGATTATGATCGTGCAATTCAATTGATAACGGCCGTTGTTGCCAAGCTCGATCAAGCAACAGTGGATGATTTAACAAAGTAAACAAGTGCGGGGACGGTCTTCGTTCCGCATGATTATAACTTTTAGGAGGTTGGTGCATGGCGACCCTTGCCCCAGAATTCAAAAATATAGCTGATACACTTTTAGAACAGATTGAAGGCTTTACCCATGAGGTGGAAGCCCGCAGTGCTGGTACAGTCGATGCCGTTTATGACGGTGTTGCACTGGTTACAGGCTTGGCCGACGCAGAAGCTGGTGAACTTGTACAGTTCAGCACAGGCGTAACTGGCTTGGTTCTTGACCTGCAAGCAGACAGCGTTGGTGTCGTCATCATGGGCGACTACGCTGACATTCAATCTGGTGATGAGGTACGTTCAACAGGACGTATCGCATCTGTTCCCGTTGGCGATGCGATGATTGGCCGTGTGGTCGATGCGCTCGGTCAACCAATCGACGGCAAAGGGCCAATTAAGGCCGCTGGCGTTCGTCCCATTCAACGTACAGCACCCGGCGTTATCGCCCGTAAAGGTGTGGACACCCCCGTTCAGACTGGCATTTTGTCCATCGACGCGATGTTCCCCATCGGTCGTGGACAGCGTGAGTTGATTATTGGCGACCGTCAGACTGGCAAAACAGCCATCTGCCTCGACACCATCATCAACCAGAAAGGGCAGGATATGATCTGCATTTACGTTGCCATCGGGCAACGTGCTGGTCAAATCGCGCAGGTTGTAAACACATTGGAAGAGCATGGCGCGATGGATTACACCATCGTTGTCGCCTCCAGTGCCGCCGACCCCGCTCCAATGCAATACTTTGCTCCTTATGCAGGTACTGCGATTGGTGAATACTTCATGGATCGCGGGCAAGATGCTCTGCTTGTCTATGATGACCTTTCCAAACATGCGTGGGCGTATCGTCAAATGTCCCTGATTCTTCGCCGCCCGCCCGGCCGTGAAGCGTATCCAGGCGATATTTTCTCCCTGCACAGCACGCTCCTCGAACGCTCCGTTCGTTTGCGCGATGATTTCATCATCGTCGAAAAAGGAACAGAAGTCACCGCCGATAGCAAGGGCGTTGATGGCAAAGTTTACTTCGGCAATCTTGATGCAGAAGAGCTTGAAAAAGGGTTAGAAGCACTCGGTGACCCCAATCAAGAGAAATATGAAATCGCAAAAATACCTGGCACTGGTGGAACATTGACGGCGTTGCCCATCATCGAAACCCTTTTGGGTGATGTGTCCGCTTACATTCCCACGAATGTTATTTCCATTACTGATGGTCAGATTTTCCTCGAAACGGACTTGTTCAACTCTGGACAACGGCCAGCTATTAACGCTGGTTTATCCGTCTCCCGTGTAGGTAGTTCCGCACAGAAAAAGGCGATGAGTAAAGGCGCGGGTAGTTTGCGCTCCGACCTTTCCCAGTTCCGTGAATTGGCCGCTTTCGCCCAATTCGGCTCCGATTTGGATGCGGCAACCCAACGTCAGTTGGCTCGCGGCGAAAAATTGATGGAAATGCTCAAACAGCCGCAAAACAGCCCATGGTCGTTGCAACATCAGGTTGCACTGGCTTACGCTGGTACACGTGGTCTGATTGATAATGTGGAAAAAGAAGAGTTACACAAATGGGAACAAGAATTCTTGCGCTACATGGATACCGTGTTCACAGATACGAGCAATGAGCTGGCTAAAGGTAAATGGTCAGATGACATTGAAGCTTCTTTGAAGCAATGTATTGCTGATTTCAACACGAACTGGGATTCCCAAGCATAGAAATAAGAATTTGCCATATCTGCAAAGGTAGGTATCCATTTTCGGTAAGATATGGATTCCCGCCTACGCGGGAATGACAAGATAAAATTCTTATTTCTTAAAAAAAGGAGTTTTTCCGTGGCTACAGAACGTGAACTCGCAAAACGAATAAAAAGTATTAAAAACATCTCGCAGGTGACGAGCGCGTTAGCGGCCGTTTCTGCGTCAAAAGCAACCCGCGCTCAAAAGCAGGTGATGGCGACCCGTGCGTATGCGGGTAAGGCATTCGAGATTTTGAATAATCTGGCTTCGCAGCCGGGCGTGGGTGCGAACGGGCATCCGTTATTGACGGTGCGGGATGATATTAAGAAAACGGCCGTTATTCTCATGACTGGTGATCGCGGTTTGGCTGGCTCTTACAACAGTGCCATCGTCGCCCGCGCCGAAAAGTTCATCAACGCCGTTGACACCCCTGTTCAAATCATCACGGTCGGTCGTAAAGGGCGCGACCTGATGGTTCGACGTGGTTACGACGTGATCGCAACCTTTGACGGACTGCCAGGCAGCCCATCAGTTATGGACATCATGGCCGTCGCCAACATCGTGACAGAGGATTATCTGGCGGGCAAATACGACCAAGTATTTGTCGCTTACACCGACTTTGTGAATCTGGTTACCAGAATTCCAACGGTTAAGCAGCTTTTGCCATTACGGCCGTTAGACTTTGAAGGCATGGCACTCTCTGAGTACCTCACCGAATCTGACGCAGACAGTGCATCAGAGCGTGTGTACGATTACGAACCCGATGCCGAGGAACTGTTAAACAACATCGTTCCCCGATTTACACAATTGCAGATTTATCAATCCGCGTTAGAAGCGTTAGCCAGCGAGCATAGTGCCCGCATGGTGGCAATGAACAACGCCACCGATAACGCAGGTGAATTGGTTGAACTGTTGACATTAGAAAGAAATAAAGCACGTCAAGCCACAATTACCAGCGAAATTTTGGATATTGTCGGCGGGGCCGAAGCATTAGCAAATTAAAGATTGAATAAAGGGTGCGTCATAAGGCGCATCCATTCTCGATTTGGAGGATTTTATGGCTACAGGCAAGATAACTGCAATTCGCGGCGTGGTCGTGGATGTGCAATTCCCGGAAGAGAATCTGCCTAAAATTTACGAAGCAGTAACCGTTGAACGCTCAGATGGGACATTGATTCTGGAAGTTCAACAACATCTCGGCAGCGGCATCGTCCGCGCCGTAGCGATGGGTAATACCGAAGGGCTGTCTCGTGGGTTAGACGTTGTTGCCGTTGGCGAGCCAATTATGGTTCCCGTTGGCCCCGTCACCTTAGGGCGCATCTTTGATGTTACGGGCAAAGCGATTGATGGTGGCGAAACGCCAAAATCAGAAACGTATTACCCGATCCATCGTCCCGCTCCCGCTTTCAAAGACCAAAGCACCGTCACCGAAACATTCGAGACGGGTCTAAAGGTTGTTGACCTTCTCGCCCCCTTCATCAAGGGTGGTAAGACTGGTATTTATGGCGGTGCTGGTGTAGGCAAAACCGTAACCATCGCTGAATTGATTCGCTCCGTTGCTCAAGAGCATGAGGGTGTTTCCGTATTTGCTGGTGTTGGCGAACGTACTCGTGAAGGTACAGATTTGTACTACGAAATGATTGAGTACGGCGTGCAAGATTCTGTGGCGATGGTTTTCGGCCAGATGAATGAAACGCCCGGTGTCCGTCTGCGTATTGCGTTGACAGGTTTGGCGATGGCTGAATACTTCCGCGACGAAGGGCGTGATGTGTTACTCTTTATTGACAACATTTTCCGCTACGTTTTGGCTGGCTCTGAAATGTCGGCGTTGCTCGGTCGTATGCCTAGTGCTGTTGGTTATCAACCAACATTGGCTTCAGAAATGGGCGCGTTGCAAGAGCGTATTACCTCTACCAAACGCGGCTCCATCACCTCCATGCAGGCGATTTATGTACCTGCGGATGACTATTCTGATCCTGCACCAGTAGCAACCTTTGCTCACTTGGATGCTGTACTTACACTGGATCGTGGTGTGTTTGCGAAGGGCGTTTTCCCGGCTGTTGATCCACTAGCATCATCCAGCCGTGCGTTGCAGCCCGACATTGTTGGTGAAGAGCATTATCGTACCGCCAGCGAAGTGAAGCAGATTTTGCAGAAATACAACGACCTGCAAGACATCATCGCCATTCTTGGTATTGACGAATTGAGCGAAGATGACAAGATGTTGGTTGCCCGCGCCCGTAAAATTGAGCGTTTCTTGGGTCAACCGATGTTTGTGGCTGAGAAATTCCATGGCTTGAATGGTAAATACGTGCAGACTCGTGACACCGTGCGCGGTTTCCGTGAAATTCTGGATGGCAAGCATGATGCGTTACCAGAGCAAGCATTCTACATGGTTGGTACTATTGAAGAGGCTGTAGAAAAAGCCGCTACAATGGCAGCCGATATTTAGTTAATAAAACAAGTTTAATAAACGAATGAGTGTGTGCTTGGTCTGATTAGACGAAGACACGCTCATTTGTTTGTTATTGGTAGGTGCAATATGCCAGTCCAATGTGATATTGTGACGCAGGAAAGGTCTGTTTTTTCTGGTGAAGTTGATTATGTCAGCTTGCCTGGAACTGAGGGACGGATGGGTATCTTACCCAATCACTCCCCCTTGTTGACTACGCTGGCTCACGGCGAGGTCATGGTGAAACAGAACGATGAACAGATATTTTACGCTGTTGGCGGCGGTTTTGCTGAGATACAACCAGATAAAATCATTATTTTAGCCGATTCGGCCGAAATATCTGATGAAATTAACATTGAACGCGCCCAAAAAGCGCGTGAGCGGGCAGAGAAATTCATGGCCGAAGGTGTGCCTGAAAGCCCAGAACATTACGCTCAGATTCGGGCATCATTATTGCGGGCGCAGATTCGCATTGATGTTGCTCATCGCCATCGCCACCATAGAACCCTTCCGACTGGAAGGGATATGAGTGAGATGGAAGCATAATAGTTGATGAAAAGTGATGGCAAGTCCATCACTTTTCGTTTATTATTCCCTCATGTCTTTTTTTACTCCCCACATTGCAATTGATTTAGGCACAGTCAACGTCTTGGTTCATGATCAAGGGCGTGGTGTTGTGCTACAAGAGCCATCCATGGTGGCGATTAGCGAACATGGCGGCAAAACAACCATCGTTGAGGTTGGTCGTGCGGCTAAAGAGATGTACGGCCGTACCCCCGACGAAATCATCGTGATGCGCCCGTTGCGTGATGGTGTTATCGCCGATTATTTTGTTACACAAGGGATGTTGGAGTATTTCATCACTAAAGTCGCGGGGCGTTTCCGCTTGCGTAAGCCCATCGTGATGATTAGTGTGCCGTATGGCGTGACCAGCGTGGAGCGGCGGGCGGTGCGTGAAGCGGCGTTGGCGGCTGGTGCGCGTGAAGTGCGCTTGATTCCTGAGCCGTTGGCCTCCGCAATTGGGGCTGGATTGCCTGTTGGTACGCCGACGGGCAATATGGTTGTTGATTTAGGTGGTGGATCGTCAGAAGCGGCCGTTGTTTCCATGAACGGTATCGTTTGTGCAGAATCAGTGCGGGTTGCTGGTGTCCATCTGGATGAGGCTATCGTTAGCTATGTGCGTAAAAAGTACAATGTGTTGATTGGTGAGCCAACGGCCGAAGAGATTAAAATCAAGATCGGAGCGGCGATTGAACTGGATAATGATTTGGAAATGGACGTGCAAGGGCGTGATCAGGTGACGGGATTGCCTAAGACGTTTACTTTACGCTCCAGTGAAGTGGTGGAAGCATTTACGGAGCCGTTAGCGGCCATCGTTTCGGTCGTGAAGGCGGTGTTGGCAAAAACGCCGCCAGAATTGGCTTCTGATATTATTGATCGGGGGATGATTTTGACGGGTGGCGGGGCGTTACTGCGCGAGATTGATACGTTGTTTACGCGACAATCTGGTGTGCCAGCTTATGTGGCGGATAATCCGCTAGCGTGTACGGCGTTGGGCGCGGGTAAGGCGTTGGATGAGCTGCCAATTTTGCAGCGGACTTTGCCTAATATGTAAAA
>CAYSDT010000170.1:0-6573 GCA_964429835.1 uncultured Ardenticatenaceae bacterium
CTGTATTATTGCCCATATTGATCATGGAAAATCCACACTTGCCGACCGACTGATGCAAGTCACTGGCACCGTCAGCGACCGCGAAATGAAAGAGCAACTGCTCGACAACATGGAGCTAGAGCGCGAAAAAGGTGTAACCATCAAAGCATCGGCCGTGCGAATGAATTACACCGCCGACAACGGCGAAACCTACGAGATGAATCTCATCGACACGCCCGGCCATGTGGACTTTTCCTACGAAGTCAGCCGCGCCCTGCAAAGCTGCGAAGGCGCAATCCTCGTTGTTGATGCCACGCAAGGGGTGGAAGCCCAAACGCTGGCAAATCTCTATCTCGCCGTTGAATCCGACCTCGAAATTATTCCCGTCATCAACAAGATCGATCTCCCTGCCGCCATGCCTGACGATGTGGCCGAAGAAATCGAAAGCATCACGGGCATCGCCGCCGAAGACGCGATCCCCATCAGTGCCAAAACAGGCGCAAATATTAAAGCGGTGCTGGAAGCCGTCGTCAAACACATCCCGCCACCCGTACAAGACCCCAACGCACCCCTTCGCGCCCTCATTTTTGACTCCCATTATGACACCTACAAGGGCGTAATTGCGTATGTCCGCGTTTTTGAAGGCTCATTACGCCATCGTGAATGGGTGCGGATGATGACCAACGGCATTGAGGTTGAACCGATTGAAATTGGCACGTTCAACCCGCGCATGAAAAAGCAGGACACCCTGACAGTCGGCGAAGTTGGTTATATTGCCACCGGGCTAAAAGATGTACGCGAGTGCCGCGTGGGTGACACCATCACCCAGCGCGACCGCCCCGCCGAAGAACTATTGCCCGGTTATGAGATGGTCAAGCCGATGGTTTTTGCTGGCTTTTACCCCACCGAAGGCGAAGATTACCAAACGCTGAAAGAGGCACTTGAACGGTTGCAACTGAACGATGCCGCCCTCGTTTATGAGCCAGAAACGTCAACCGCGCTTAATTTTGGCTTCCGTTGCGGCTTTTTGGGGCTGTTTCACATGGAAATCATTCAAGAGCGATTGGAACGTGAATACGATCTTGACCTTATTGCCACCGCGCCCAGCGTGCGTTACAAGGTAAAAATGGCGTATACAGGCAAAGAGATTATCATCGAAAGCCCCGCCGATTTGCCTGATCCCGGCACCGTCGAAAGCATCAGCGAACCGTGGATGAATGTTCAGATTTTTACTCCTGACGAGTATTACGGGGTGGTGATGGATTTGGTTATCAAGCGGCGTGGCGAGTTTACGGGGCAAGAGTATCCCGCGTCTGGCCGTGTCGTATTGAAGTTCGATCTGCCGCTTTCAGAAATTATCATCGACTTTTACGATAAATTGAAGAGCGGCACACGCGGCTATGCGTCGATGGATTACGATTTTGAAGGGTATCGGGCGGCCAATTTGGTTAAACTGGACGTACTGGTTGCCAAACAACCCGTCGATGCGCTGGCGATGATTGTGCATGAAGATGATGCGTACCATCGCGGCCAAAAGTTGGTGACGGCGTTGAAGAAATTGATTCCACGCCAAATGTTTGAAGTGCCGATTCAAGCGGCCGTTGGCAATCGTGTCATTAGTCGCGCCAACGTGAAGGCCATGCGGAAGGATGTGACCGCCAAATGTTACGGCGGTGACATCAGCCGCAAGAAAAAATTGCTCTCCAAGCAGAAAAAGGGCAAGAAACGGATGAAAATGATTGGTAATGTAGAAGTGCCACAGGAAGCGTTTATGGCAGTTCTGCAATTAAATGACGATTAATACAAAAACACCCGACTTTGTAAAAAAGTCGGGTGTTTTTTTATGCCACTTCGTTCCACGCGCTGCGTGAAATGAAACAGATGGGTTATGAACGATCCCGATTAAACCAACGTGCTGTTAGTTCTGCCAAACGGCCGTTTCGTTGACGAATCACCGTGCAGTCAGGCAGCGTGTCGAGGAATTTTTGCCCATACCGCTTGCTGATCACCCGTTTGTCCAGCACGACGACCATCCCTTCATCCGTGTTGCGGCGGATGAGACGGCCGAACCCTTGCCGAAAACGGAGAGCCGCTTCTGGCACGGAATACTCGAAAAACGGACTGTCGAACGTCTCAGAACGGGCGGCGACGATGGGGTCGGTTGGCACATCAAAGTACAGGCGGGCGATGAGAACCGCCTGCAACGCTTCGCCCGGAATATCCACCCCTTCCCAAAATGAGCGCGTCCCCATCAACACCGAACGGCTGCCCGCCCGCTTGAACTGTTCCAGCATTTGCTGGCGCGATGAGCCGCTTTGCTGTGCCAACACGGTGATGCCAGCCGCTTTTAATTTGGGCGTAACGGCCGTTGATGCCATTTTGATCTGCGCGTAAGACGTAAACAAGACCATCGTCCGCCCACCAAGCGTTGTTGCCACTTCTGTAATCGCCTCATTCAAAAAGCGGGCGTATCCCGGCTGATTTGGCTCAGGCATGTCACTGACCAGATAGAGCAGCGTATTTTTCTTGTAATCGAATGGCGACCCGACAGCGAGGGCGTTTGCGTCTTGTGCGTTCAGTCGGTCGCGCAAATAGTCGAAACTGGATTCGCGGCTGGTTGGGCTGGCGGTACGCAATGTCGCCGAAGTCAGAACTACCGTCTCGTTGGCTTCAAAAATATGCTCTTCAACCAGTGGCCCGATGTGCAGCGGGGCGGAGTGCAACGACACTTTGTCGCGGTACACTTCTGTCCAGGTAATATCGTCGTCGGATGGGGCGGCGATGATGCGGTTAATGTTGGAAACGGCCGTTTCCCATCCATTCGCATTGTCTTTCAGAGCCTGCCCCAACTCATCCCCATTCTCCACCACATGATCGACAACCGCCTTGCCAAACAGCTTCAAAATTGCGCTGTAGCCCGCCACGATGGCTTGCAGCGGCGTGTGCAAATTCTCCCACGCAAGGGTGATGTCATCGTAGTCGGGTTGGGTACGAACGGCCGTTGTCAGCCGTGTTTGTTGAGCGAATTTAGAGCGATTATCGGCAAATTCCTGCAAAAAGAAAGATAACGCCAAGAAAAAATCATCCGTTTCACGGTCAACAGTCTGTGCCGTTTGCCGCAGCTGATTGATGATGTCGGTTGCCGCTATGGACATATCGCTCGGTACGCTCTTATCCAACGCACTGCTCACCATCCCCAACAATCCCGTCTTTTCGCGGGTAACTTCGTCCAGCATTTTGTCCAGTCCGCGCTTGTCGGCATCAAAGCGCAAGCCGCTGGTGACTGCGCTTTCCAGATGGTGCGCTTCGTCAATGATGAGGTCGCGGAATTCGGGCAGCACGCGCATATTATTGGCCGCATTTGCCATCAACAACGCATGATTGACGATGAGAATGTGTGCGTTTTCTGACCGCCGCTTGGCGACGTGCAACGGACACCGTTCGCTGGCGCAAATGTCAGTCGTGCAGGAGGATGCACTGCTATTTAATTTGCTCCACGCCTCCCGTTCGCCCCGTGTACGCAACGGAATTTCAGCGATGTCACCGTTGTTTGAGGTGGGCAGCCAAAGCAACATTCGTGCAAAAAGGGTCATTTCGTCGGCGTTGTTTGGCCCCTCATGCCGCACTTTGGCAAATCGGCGGGTGCAAAGATAGTTGCCGCGCCCTTTGCGAACGGCCGCTTGTAGCTCAAACGGTAAAGCGCGGCGCAGTTCGGGAATATCTTTATTGATCAATTGGTCTTGCAAATTAATGGTGTTGGTTGAAACGACCACCCGACGGCCGTTTTCCGCAGCCCAAAATGCGGCCGGCAACAAGTACGCCACACTTTTACCCGTCCCCGTCCCCGCCTCGATTAAAACATGGTCGCCCGTGTTGAACGCATCGATCACGGCATCCATCATTTCCGCCTGTTGTGGGCGGTATTCAAAGCCATCGAACTGTTTGGCAAAGTTGCCGCCGGGCTTGATGAGGCTGCCGATGAGTTCACGGTCTAATGGTTTAAGTTTGTCGATGGGATTGAGCGATTTTCCTTCAATGCGGGGGGGATTGAACAGCTTTTTGCGACGTGGTGCTGGCGAGCGGCCATCTACAAATGCAGTTTTGGCTTGCGCTTCCAACACCTCCTCAAAGAATAGCGTTTCCGGCCAGCCGATACCCCGCCCCGCGTGAATAATTTCGTCTAATTGTGCCGTATCCAGCGTTAATGCCCGCTCCCATAATGCCGAGAAAAGTGCGGCCGTTTGTTTGGCATCGTCAAGGGCGCGATGGGCTTGTGGGCTGTCACCGTCGGGTAAATTTAGGAAAAAGGCAAGCGATTCCAGGCTGAACCGCCCCGCTTCGGGGTATAGAATGGAGGCAAGGGTGATGGTGTCCAATCGGTGATGGCCGACTCCCATTCGTTCGGCGGTAAGAAATTTGAGGTCAAAATCGACGTTGTGGCCGATGATGACGTGACTGCCGAGTAACTCTTGAATTTGGCGGCGCACTGCACCAATCGCTGGTTTGGCGGCGACCATTTCATTGGTGATGCCTGTGATTTGGGTAATTTCGGCCGAAATGTGTTGGCGGGGATTGATAAGCTGGTCGTACTCTTCTAAAATATCGTGATCTTGCAGAATAACGACGGCAATTTCGGTGATGGCGTGTTCGTAAGCGTCGAATCCAGTGGTTTCGACATCAACAATGGCGTATGTTTTGGACATGGTTTTATGGGTAGGGGCGTGGCCTTTTGCCCGCCCAATTGTGCGTGATTTTTAGGGCGACCACGAGGGTCGCCCCTACATTAACTGTTGAGGGGTAACGTGAAGTTGAAGCGCGTGCCTTTGCCGTCGAAGCCATCTTCTGCCCAAATACGGCCGTTATGTGCTTCCACTGCAAGGCGGCAAAAGGCGAGTCCTAAGCCAAAGCCGTATTTTCTATTCTTTTCATCAGCTTGTACAAATCGGTCGAAAATATGCTCACGAACTTCTTCAGGAATACCAGAGCCAGTGTCCGTAATAGAAATGAGAAGATGGGGGACGGTAACGGCCGTTTGGCTGACAACAGTAATATGTATATTCCCGCCATGAGGCATAAACTTGATCGCATTATCCAACAAATTAGCAACTGTGCGGCTTATTTTTTCTTCATCGGCATATGCTGTCGGCAAATTGTCAGGAATATCAAGAACAACATCAATGTTTCGTCTTTCTATCGCTAATGACATCTGGGCAACAGTATCCTGGATGATCAAACGCACATCCACAGTGTCGTATTGCAGTCCAATATCGCTTGTTTCCATACGCGACGTGTCCAATAGCGAATTAATGAGCCGCTTCATACGTTCAGATGCAGACGAACCAATATCGATCAACTCATGGTTTTCTAGCAGTACATCTTCGGGCATCACCATTTCCAACATTTGAATTGCACCGTGCATTAAGTTAAGAAGATTGCCTAAATCATGTTGGGCAATGTCGGTCATCGTAATACGCATGCGCTGCACGGCTAACAGATGCTCTTTTTGGCTGAGCAAATCATCAATCTGCTCTTGTTGACGACGGAGTTGACGAGTGTCCTGTTGGCGATCTTTGTCAGCTTCACGCAGGCGTGTGCTAAGAGAAGAAAGGATGTGTTGGTTAATTTCAGGGTTTTCTTTGATGAAATCCAAGAATTCATCCCGATGAATTTCCATCATGCGTACATTGGTGGTGGCAACGATGGTAGCGGAATGGTGAACGCCTTCCAAGACGGCCATCTCGCCCAAAACAGAGCCTAACCCCTGATAGCCGAGAATGGTGGGGTTGCTTAATGTACCTTTAACGATGGCGACTTGGCCGAGTCGAATAATGTAGATGGCTTTTCCCCCGTCACCTTCTTTGAAGATGACATCCCCTGCCGCATACCGCTTGTCGTGGGTCAAACTGGAAAGAGCGTTCCGCTGAACGGCCGTTAATCGTTGAATAAATTGTGCGCCGACTGCGCCATCCGCACGGCGTGCGCTGGTTATCGGTGAAAACTGTATGCGAGCAAGTTCCTCAGGTGTTAGTTGATAAGTAGTCATATATCTCCTACGCAAAGCGACTATTTTTTAGCATTATACATGAAATGCCGTTATCCTTGTACCTTATGAACCCTTTTCACTGGACTTTCGACAAAATGTATCCTGCCATTCGCTTTACATACGAAAAAGTGGGTGGGCATCGCTGGTTTGACCCCATCACCGATCATCTGTGGTTGGGCGGGGCGTTGACTTACGAGCGTGATTATCAATTTTTGCTGGACAATGGCATAACGGCCGTTGTCAACATTCGCGCCGAGCGTGAAGACGACACCGCCTTCTACGACAAACATAACATCACCTATATTCAGCTCAAAGTGCTGGACGTGACTGTGCCATCCGAAGAAATTCTGACCGAAGGGACAGAATGGATGCACGAACAGATTGAAGATGGGCGCACAATTTTGGTACATTGTGCCAAAGGACGCGGCCGTTCGGCGACATTGTTAGCTGCTTACCTAATGAAACATGAAGGGATGAGTTCGCAAGAAGCACACGATCTCATGAAAGAAAAGCGCGATTTAACCAAACTAGAAGGCCGTCACCATGAGCGG
>CAYSDT010000171.1:0-6551 GCA_964429835.1 uncultured Ardenticatenaceae bacterium
TCCATCATGGCGTAAGTGTAGCAGAGGATGGGGAGAAAACACCTTTACAGGGGGGAGTTAGGGCGATTGCATAACGTTAAAATTGTATAAAAAAAGGGCTTGGCAACGCCAAGCCCCTGCTGCTCCCCTGCTCCCGCTCTCCCCTGCTCCCCTCACAATCCCATTTTTGTTTCTTTTACGAGGTGGTCAACAACGGCCGTTAATGCCTCTTTCCTGTTGTCCCCGCCGCCATGTCGCTTGTACACCGCAATCTGACGATCTGCACTCGTTCCCCGCGCTAAAATAGTACGCACGAATTCAACCTCATCCCGCGTGTCCAACTCAGTAGTCACATCTTCGAGGATGTGCAGTAACTCATCCATCAATACCGCAAACGGCACCGATTTTTGACGACCGAAATCGATCATATTACTGTCAATGCCATAGCGCACCGCCCGCCACTTATTTTCGGTGATGTGCATATGCCGATATTGCCGCCACGATAAATTTTGCGAGCGTAATTTAATCAACTTGGCACAAATCGCCTGAAACAGAGCCGCAATGCTAACCGCTTCGTCCACCGTCGTGCAAATATCGCTAATACGAAATTCCAGTGTGTCAAAAACGGGATGGGGACGGATGTCCCACCAGATTTTGGCGACGGTATCTTTTGCGCCGAACGCGCCCACTCTTGCCATCGTTTCCTCGAACTTTTTGTACTCTGCCCATGAAGTGAACGTATGTGGCAGTCCTGTGCGCGGCATCGCTTCAAAAATGACACTGCGATACGACTTCAACCCCGTATTACGGCTATGCCAGAATGGGGAACTGGTGGACAGTGCCAACATATGCGGCACAAAATAACGCGCCTGATTCATCACATCAATCATCAAATCTTTCTGGTCGCCAAAGCCGACATGAACGTGCATCCCGAAGATGAGCAATCGTTGGGCGACGGCTTGCATATCGTCCAGCAGCTCACGGTAGCGTACACCTTCGGTGATCGATTGTTCATCCCAACGGGCGAATGGATGGGTGGAGGCGGCCACAATTTGCACCCCGTTCTCCTCAGCCATGTCGATAACCGAACGACGCAAGCGAACGATCTCTTTTCGCACTTCTTTGATGTCACTGCATACAACTGTACCCACTTCAACCTGCGATTGCATAAATTCGGGTTGCAGATTGACTTGTTTACCGCGTTGCTCATCCAGTGAAAGAAATTCGCTAATGTAGGCGTGCAAATTACGGGTTTCAGGATCGATAATTTGATACTCTTCTTCAACGCCTAATGTTAAGGGGGGAAGTGCAGTCATAAGATTCTCCTGTAAGACAAGTTTGCAAACTTGTCCTACTACCAATTGCGTAAAAATTCAACAAGCAGGCGTGCGCCAAAACCAGTGCCGCCTTTGGTGATGTATCCATCTTCTTTGCCAGCAAAGGCCATCGAAGCGATGTCAAGATGCGCCCATGGGTAGTCGGTGAACTCTTGCAGGAAAACGGCCGATGTTCCCACACCACCGTAACGCCCGCCGCCATTTTTCATATCGGCCACGTCAGAATCAATGGAGCGGCGGTACTCTTCCCAGAGCGGGAGCGGCCAAAGGCGTTCACGGGTCGCATCGCTAGCGGCCATCAACTTTTCGCGCAAGTCGTCGTCGTTGCTGAACATGCCCGCCGACACGCCTTCGCCCAATGCGATGACGCATGAGCCAGTCAGCGTAGCCAAATCAATGACCGCTTTTGGCTCGTATTTGGCGGCATAAACGAGGCCGTCAGCCAGCACCATGCGCCCTTCGGCATCGGTGCTGATGATTTCGATGGTTTTGCCGTTGCTCGCGGTGATGATGTCGGCAGGGCGATACGCATTGGCATCGGGCATGTTTTCGGTGGAGGGGACGATGCCGATGATGTGCAGGGGAATGTCCAACATCCCGACGGTTTTCATTGCGCCCAAAACGGCCGCTGCTCCACCCATATCTGACTTCATCAACCCCATATTGGCTGATGGTTTAATGGAAATGCCACCCGTGTCAAAGGTGATTCCTTTGCCAACGAGAACGATGGTGTCTAAATCATCACGTCCCGCATTGTGTTCCATGACGATAAATTTGGGTTTGAAGCCCGCGCCCAAGGCAACGGCGAGGAACGCGCCCATCTTGTGCCGTTTTGCCCATTTGCGCCCGCCAACGGTGATTTTCATATCGTGATCGCGGGCGATTTTCTTAGCGGTGCTGGCTAATTTTTCGGGAGTGGCGATGTTGGGCGGCATGTTGACCAGATCACGGGCAAGGATGGTTCCTGTGGCGGCAGCAACGGCCGTTTCCACCCCATTCCCAATCGCTTCCATCTTCCCCGCGTCAATTTCAATAAGCGTGAGCGTTTCAATTGCATTGGACGCTTCTTTCTCTTTGTCGGCATCGAATTTGTAGAGAGCCAGCATCGACGCTTCGACCATCGCCTGAACGGCCGTTTCCACATCTAATCCACCCACGCCAGCCCCGTGTACAATCGAAGCCACCTGTTTGCCGTTCAAATCGCGGGCGCGTTTAATCGCCGCCGCCGCCGCTTTCCGCGCCGCTTCCAGATTGAACTTGTCCCGCTTGCCCAACCCGACGATCAACACCCGCTGGGCAGTCATCGCCCCGCGTGGATAAATCACGCCGACTTCGCCACTCTTGCCCGTCAAATCGCCAGCGGCGATTAGTGCGGTGATTGCGCCGTCTAAGGCAGCATCAACTGCACCCGTCGCCCCGCTGGGGGTGGTCACATCGTCGAATAAATTGACGATAATTGTATCTGCACTGCTGCCTTGAATACTGCCTTGTTCTGTTTGAATGTTCATACTTTTCCTCAATTATGTTGGTGTAGGGGCGGTTCGCGAACCTCCCCTACGATTTCTAATCCCCTAAGCAAGTGCCGACGTGGCGGGCGGCTTGCAACCATGCGTGGTCAAGGGGGACGGTTTTACGTTTGCCGACGACATCTTTCAGCGGAACGGCCGTTGTTCCCATTCCATCCACAGCAACCATCACCCCGTATCGCTCTTCTATTATTAAATCGACGCAAGCCGTGCCGAGTTGGGTTGCCAACAGCCTATCGGCCGCCGATGGCGTACCGCCGCGTTGGACATGCCCTAAAATGGTGACTCGTGATTGCAACCCCGTCAACGCCTCTAATTGGCTGGACAAGCGCAGCGTATTGGTTGCCCGCAACAGGTCAAGCTGTCGCACCTCTTCTTTGGCCGTTGCCCGCGCTTCAGTTGTTTCGGCGTTTCGTCTGCGAGCTTTGGCGGCATTGTACGCTTCTGTTTCGGCCGCATTCATCATCCCTTCAGAGATGGCGACGATGCTGAAACGACTGCCGCGCCGACTGCGCTGTTTAATTGCATCGGCGACGATGTTGACATCGTAGGGGATTTCGGGAATAAGGATGACATCTGCGCCGCCAGCAACGCCGGCTCCCAGCGTCAACCATCCCGTGTTATGCCCCATAATTTCGACCAAAATGATGCGATGGTGACTATGGGCGGTGCTGTGCAGGCGGTCGATGGCTTCGGTGGCAATGCCGAGTGCGGTGTCAAAACCGAAGGTCACATCAGTCATGGCGACATCGTTGTCGATGGTTTTGGGTAAGGTGATGATGTTCATCCCTTTTTGTGCCAAGCGGTACGCATTTTTTTGCGTACCGCCGCCGCCCAGACAGACCAGCACATCAAGATGGTGCTTATTGTATGTGTCCAGCATCGCATCGGTCATATCCATCACTTGGCCGCCGATGGGCATACGATGGGGCTTGTCGCGGCTGGTGCCGAGAATCGTGCCGCCAACGGTGAGGATGCCTGATAACGCTCTGTGGTCAAGTGGCATCACCCGATTTTGCATAAGGCCGCGAAAGCCATCACGAAAGCCGATGACGCTCATGCCTGCTTGATTGGCGGCTTTGCCCACGCCGCGAATGGCGGCGTTAAGGCCAGGACTGTCACCGCCAGCGGTGAGAATACCTACATATTTTTTCATTGATTGTCCTTTTTTAGAGTTGCAAGTTGCAGGTAGCAAGTTGCAAGTATGTGAGTACGCAAGTTACTTGCAACTTGCCCACTTGCTACTTGCCGCTCATCGCCTCTTCCATAAATATCATTCGCATTTTACCACAACGAATCAGATCGCCATTGCGAATACGACTGGGAATGCGGGGAATAAGACGGCCGTTATTGACAAAAGTCCCGTTGGTGCTGCTCAAATCCAGCAGTTTCCATCCTTCCCCCGAATGGAGCAGGCGGGCGTGTTCACGGGAAACGCCCGCGATGTCGCCGCCGTGCGGGGAGAGGTCAATTTCGGGTTGTTCATCCAGACGAGGATCGGCGCGGCCGATGAGCAGGTCATCTTGCTGGGGGATGGGCAGGATTGTGTTCGAGCCTTCGGTGATGAAGCAGGTGGCATCGACTTTTTTTATTTTACTGCCGGGATTAAGGGCGGTGGTGGAGAAAACGGCCGTTGCTGCTTGTAATTGTGCCGATGGATTTAACTTGTCAGGGACGGCGTTGAGGGCGGTGATGAAGTCGGCCATTGTTTGATAACGGCCGTTTACCTTCCGACTTAACGCCCGCAAAATTGCCGCATCCAGCGCGGGTGAGATGGTGGTGTTGTGAACCGAAAGCGGCGTGGGCGGCGTGTTCAACCGATTGAGTACGATGTCAATATCAGTGTCGCCCTCAAACGGCCATTTGCGCGTCAACAGATGGTATAAAACGATGCCCAAGCTGTAAATATCAGTGCGATGGTCGAGCGTTTGACTGCGAAGCTGTTCTGGTGACAGATAAAAAGGAGTGCCGTTGATGCCGCCGTCCCCATCGCTTGATTTACCCATCGCGTATAGTTGCGACAGGCCAAAATCGGCCAACAGCGGCCAATCAGCGCGGGGCAACAGGATGTTGCCGGGCTTAACATCACAATGGATCATGCCTTGCGAATGGGCAAAAGCGAGTGCGTGGGCGATAGGGAGGGTGTAAACGGCCGTTTCTGTCCAACTCAACGGCTTGTAATCGGGCAACCCATCCAGCGTGCCGTCTGGCACATATTCCATCACAATGTACGGCATTCCGTCCTCTTCGCCGTAATCGTAGACGGTGAGAATGTTGGGATGGCGTAAGCTGGCGATGGATTTGGCTTCGCGGTGAAAGCGATTGAGGAAATTGCGATTGGCAACGCTGCGGGTTTTCAACACTTTGATGGCAACCCAGCGTTCAAGTTGGGGCTGAAAGGCACGGTAGACAACGGCCGTTCCGCCCTGTCCAATCTCTGCCTCAATTTCATACCGATCAAGCGTGCGCCCGATCCAGTTTAGTTGTCCATCATTCATGCGTTTTCATCAGTTTTGAACATTTTTGATATGTGCATTATACAACAGATTCGTGATTATCCATGAACACAATTTTCGTAGGGGCGGGATGGGCGGGATAGGTTTTCGCTTTGAAGAAAGGCTTTAATTCCCGCCCATCTCGCCCCGTTACATCATATGCCGCGTACATAAATACGCGATGGTTAAAGTCTGGGGTGAGATGACGCGGAATTGAAATCAGATGTTTTGCACAGAACCTACCCGCGTCATCCCACCCCTACGATATGATTGTGCCTTGTGCGCTAACGGGCAAAATCCAGCTTCGGCTGGCAAGGCCAGCTTGGGCAAAAACGGCCGTTACTGCTTCAACAATCCGCTCATGCCCATCGGGGGCAAAGGCGATGAGGCTTGGCCCCGCGCCACTGATGGCGACCCCGCGTGCGCCAGCGGCACGGGCGGCGGCGCACGCGGCTTCCATGCCCGGAATCAGCGGTTGGCGATACGGCTGGTGTAATTTGTCCTGCATGGCGATGGATAGCTTGACATAATCGCCCTCTTGCAGGGCGCGAATAAGCAGCGGTGTGCGGGCGGCGTTGAACACGGCATCAGCAAGGGGGACGGATGTGGGCAGGGCGGCGCGGGCTTTTTTGGTGAGCAGATGGAAGGTGGGGAGAATGATAACGGCCGTTAATGCAGGCAGCTCATACCGCTCGATGTGCAAATTGCCATCATCCATCACCCCCAAAACGAGACCGCCGTACAGGGCGGGGGCAACATTATCGGGATGCCCTTCGACAGCGACGGCAAATTCGAGAATTTCAGCGTCGGTGAACGGCTTGCCCACCAACACATTCGCCCCCATCATGCCCGCCAGCACGGCGGTGGAACTGCTGCCCAGTCCGCTGCCCACGGGGATGCGATTGGTTTGTTGGATGTTGAGGAAAAACGGCCGTTTTTCCACCTTATCAAAAATCGCCATCGCCGACTGGTACACCAGATTGCTTTCGTCCGTCGCCACCTTGTCTGCATCTACGCCCTGCACCTCAATCACGAGGTCTGAGCTTGTCGAAGACCGCCCTTCGACAAGCCTTATTGGCCGCTCAGGACTCATTGTGAAGGTCACATCGTTGTACAAAGTTAATGCCAATCCCAAACTATCAAATCCCGGCCCCAAGTTGGCCGATGTTGCTGGCACAGAAACCGTCACCGTTTGTTCTATCATCAATACTCCT
>CAYSDT010000172.1:0-6545 GCA_964429835.1 uncultured Ardenticatenaceae bacterium
TTTGTCTTGCCGTCCGCGTAGTTCGACCTGTTGCACTTGGAACGCCGCTTCGACGCGCTGGAGTTCGCCCTGTGCTGTGCCAAAGTCGGTTTGGGCTTCGACTAATTCGGCGGTGGCGGCGGTTAAGGCGGCGGTGGCGGCACTCTGCTGACTGGTGACAGTCGGCAATTCGTCGGCCACATCGCCCAATTGACGGCTGAGTGAACGCGCCCGCTCTTGCAGGATGGCGACTTGGCGTTGGGCGCGTTCGCGTTGGTGGCGCAGGTCGTCTTGCTCGTCTTGGCGGCTGTTGATTTGGGCGCGAAGGCGGTTGATTTGTTGGCGGGTGTCGTCAATTTGTTCTTGTCGGGCGCGAAGTTGCTGACGACTTTGCCGCCATGCGCTTTCGGTGGAAACGGCCGTTTCTCGTGCAAGCCTTAACCCATCCTTTTCCCGCTGCCAGCGATAGCCGTACCAAATGCGTAAAAGTTGGCGCAAATCGGTGTTGATTTGGTCGTAATTGCGGGCGCGGGTCGCTTGGCGTTTGAGCGAACGCAGGCGCGGTGCGATTTCGCCCAGCACATCGTAGACGCGCTCTAAATTGCGTTGCGTGTCTTTCAGGCGGCGCAATGTTTCGGCGCGGCGCGACTTGTAATGGCTGATGCCGGCCGCTTCTTCAAAGAGGGCGCGTCGCTCTTCGGCTCGCAGGGAGAGGGCTTGATCGACCAGCCCTTGCCCGATGATGGTGTAGGTGCGCTGGGCGAGGCCGCTGGTTGCCAGCAGTTGACTGATGTCTTTGAGCCGTACTTTTTGGCCGTTGAGGAGGTATTCGTTTTCGCCTGAGCGGTAGGCGCGACGGCCGATTTCGACTTCGCTGTAGTCGATGGGCAGCCAGCCGTCGCTGTTGTCGAGGGTGAGAATGACGGAGGCCATGCTGGCGCGGGCGCGGTGCTGGCTGCCCGCGAAAATCATGTCGGTGGTGCGCTTGCCGCGCAATGTGCCGTAGCTTTGTTCGCCCAGCACCCAGCGCACGGCATCGGCGATGTTGCTTTTGCCGCTGCCGTTGGGGCCGACAACGGCCGTTATGCCTTCATCAAATACAAATTCTGTTTTGGTGGCAAAGGTCTTGTACCCTTGCACGACGAGTTTCTTTAATTTCATGTGGGGATTGTACAATTGATAATGGAAAATTGATAATGGAGTGACGGGGAGATTGCGTACTAATTTTATCTTTACATAAAAACGCTGGTACGGGTGAACGCTGATAAAAAGATTGGTTTTTTATCGGTGTTCGCCCGTATCAGCGTCAAGATAATTGTGTTGATGTGTAATTGACTGGGGATGCAAAACGGCCGTTTCTGGGAAACGGCCGTTTTAAGTCGAACAAAAACGAATGAAGTTCTAAATAACGCTTACACCTGTATCTAATATCTCTTTTACCAACGGATTACTTGGCGTGAAATCTCTGGGATTGAATGGCAGAATTTCTAAATCGTAACTGACTGAAATAGTGAGGTCACGAATTTTATCTTTATCTGTGAATCGAACGCCTTCAAACACGTTGGAAACCAATGCCAAATCTATGTCACTCCATTCATTTGCGCGGCCTTTAGCGTAACTGCCAAACAAAATCGCTTGCTGAATGTTGAACCCATGCTCTTTGAGCAGGGCAAGATATTGCGTGATTATGTTTTGGATTCGATTTGGGATGTTAGCCATTTGGAAAACTCCTTGATTTGGGTGAAGTAATTGTATGCAAATTTTCTTGTACAGAGCTTGTAAAATTCTCTGCGATATTCTGGGTAGCGTACTTCCAGATTGAAATCATTCACTCTGTCCAGCAACTTCTCTTGTTCTTTGGTAAGCGATAAATTGGACTTTGCCGCCAGTTTAAGCAGATTGTGCGTTTTGGGCGGTATTTTGCTGTTATTTGTGTAGACGAAGTATGCTTTGAGCGTTTTTTCTACAACCAAATGGCCGATAAATAAACACCAATCATACTTGGCAGACGAGAACAATGACTCTGCGGCCTCAATGTCGTGTGCGGCTAATTCCAGCCAATAGTCTACATGTTCTTGTATGTTCATATTTTTGATTATAGCACATCAAATACAAATTCTGTTTTGGTGGCAAAGGTCTTGTACCCTTGCACGACGAGTTTCTTTAATTTCATGTGGGGATTGTACAATTGATAATGGAAAATTGATAATGGAGTGACGGGGAGATTGCGTACTAATTTTATCTTTACATAAAAACGCTGGTACGGGTGAACGCTGATAAAAAGATTGGTTTTTTATCGGTGTTCGCCCGTATCAGCGTCAAGATAATTGTGTTGATGTGTAATTGACTGGGGATGCAAAACGGCCGTTTACCCCGTTGACAATTGCCAATTAACAATTGATAATTGATTATTGAATAATTAACTAAAGCTACAGGAGGTTTCCATGAAGAAATTCATCAAGCGATCACGACTAACGGCCGTTCTCGTCTCATTCACCATATTATTATTGTCAGTAACGGCCGTTTCCGCCTTGACCTACCAAGTCATCAGCGGCGACACCCTAACCGCCATCGCCTATCGCTTTAGCACGACGGTCAACGCCATCGTGCAAGCCAACAGCATCGCCAACCCCAATCTGATTTACGTCGGTCAACTGCTTGATATTCCCGACGGGCAAACGACACCACCGCCAACCGTGACCCCATCACCGCCCACGCCAAACCCAACCCCGCAACCACCCACGCCGCCGCCCAGCGGCACAACCTACACCGTGCAGTCAGGCGATACGCTCTCATCCATCGCTCGACAGTTCGGCACGACGGTAGATGCCATCGCCCAAGCGAACGGCATTACGAACCCCAACCTGATTTACGTCGGTCAAGAACTCATCATTCCCGGCGGCACAACCCCGCCGCCAACACCCATCCCGCCAACGCCGCCACCCAGCGCAGATGTGCCGCTTGGTGGACAGACGCTCAATCTGGCAAATCAGGCACAGATGGAGTACGCGGGCATGGAATGGATAAAAATTCAATATAAATGGACGGCGGGCGACGATGCCAACGTGCTGGCAGGCATCATCAATGACGCACACGCCAACGGATTTTCCATCCTCATCTCCATCACTGGTAAAAATGCTTATCCCACACCTGGCAGCATTGACTTCAACGCCTTCACCCAATTCGCAGGCGCAGTTGCCGCCCTAAACCCCGATGCCATCGAAGTGTGGAATGAAATGAACATTGATTTTGAATGGCCTGCTGGCGAAATCAACCCCACAACCTACGTCAACAGTATGCTTGCACCCGCCTACAACGCCATCAAAGCCGCCAATTCGGGGGTGATGGTTATCTCTGGTGCATTAGCCCCGACTGGATTCGATAATAATCATAATGCGTGGGCAGACAACCGCTATTTGTACGGCATGGCGGCGGCGGGCGCAGCCTCTTATGCAGATTGCATCGGCGTGCATCATAACGCGGGGGCGACTTCGCCATATGCGTCCTACGGCCATCCCGCCGATGACGGCAGCCATCATTACAGTTGGTATTTTCAACCGACGATGAACTTGTATTACAACACTTTTGGCGGCGCACGTCAGCTTTGTTTCACGGAGTTGGGCTATTTATCTGGCGATGGATTCCCCGCTTTGCCACCGAATTTCTGGTGGGCGGGCAATACGACAGTTGCGGATCAGGCAACATGGCTGGCAGAAGCGGTGACTATTTCAGCAAACAGCGGAAAAGTACGGATGATGGTGATCTATAATGTCGATTTCATTCGTTACGATCCAAATAGCGATCCGCAAGCGGGCTACGCCATCATTCGTCCAGATGGCTCTTGCCCTGCGTGCGATGCACTGCATGGGAATTAGGGGAGTGATGCGGGTGGAGATTTTTGTGGTTTCGGAGATGGATGGGGAATAAAACAGAAACAATCAACAGCTAACAATCAACGGAAAACTAAAAACGGGGATCGTCTCATTCAGACGATTCCCGTTTTTACTTCAAAATGGATATGGTTCAAAATAATTTGTGGTCGCCCTTAAACTGTAAAGATCATTTCGCGTAAAATGAACCATGTCTCAAAATGAGATGCTTAAACGGCCGTTTAACGCTTGTGGCTAAAATGACTCCATTATTATTTACGCCACCTGACCATTTTTTCAAATTAATATTCTACGCCATTATACCACGATAGATGACTTGGTTAGCAGGCGTTTTCAGTTTTCAGTTGACTGTTAATTGTTGACTGTTTCTTTTCCCCACCCTGCAAACTCGCCCACTCGCCACTCGCCTACTATAATCCCCCGCGATGGCACTCCTACACATTCAACTCTTCCAACAATTAGCCGTTTCCGTCGGTGACGATTCCCCGATTGATCTAGGCTCGCCCACCGCCCGCGCCCTGTTCGCCTATCTGGTGCTGAAAAACGGCAACGCCATCGACCGCCGCCAGTTGGCGTTCACCATCTGGGCGCGTGCCAGCGAGCAAGCCGCCCGCCGCAACCTGCGCCAATATCTCCACCGTCTGCGCCGCTCATTAGAAGGGATTGATCCAAACGGCCGTTTAATCCTCACAACTGGCAACAGCGTCCGCTTCAACCCGCCCGATGGGTGCGTGATCGACGTGACCGCCTTCCAACAGGCCATCACCGCCGCCGATTACCCTCGCGCCATCGCCCTCTATCGCGGCCAATTACTGCCCGAAATATACGACGAATGGGTCGAAGACGACCGCCGCCGACTGGCACGCCTTTACCGTGACGCGCTGATTCGCCAAATTGAGGCGCATGAAGTTGCCGCGCAATTTGAGCAAGCGATACCCATCGCCCGTGCGTATTTGGCCGCCGAACCGTTGCAGGAAGCAGCCCATGTGCGGCTGATGAAACTGCATTACGCCGACGGCCACCGCTCCCGCGTCCACAAACAATACGAACAATTATGCGCCGTCTTCGATGAAGAATTAGGCATCGCTCCCTTGCCAGAAACGGCCGCCCTCCACCAACAAATGATGGCTGGCACCTTCACCTCCGCGCCCCCGCTCCTCATCTCCCCCGCTCCTCATCCCCCCCGCTCCCCCGCTCCCCCGCCCCTCATCTCCCCTACCCCCGACTTTGTAGGCCGCGTGGACGAACTGGCGTGGCTGCACCGTGCGCTGGCCGCCGCCCGACAAGGACGCGGCGGCTTCTACATCGTGCGTGGCGAATCAGGCGTGGGCAAAAGCCGTTTGATTGCGGAATTACTGGGTAGGGGAGGCTCGCGAGCCGCCCCTACAGGGGCATATTTATTTCACGGGCGCGGCCACGAATTTGAGGCGATGATTCCGTACAGCTTGATGGCACAGGCGATTCAAATGGCCGCCCCTGATTTGTCATGGACGCAATTCGATCCGCCCCCCGCATGGCTCAACGGCCTCGCCCCACTGTTGCCCCGATTAGCCGATTATGTGCCTGCGGCGGGGGCGATGGGAACGGGCGGCGGCGAAAGCCATCACATCATCGAAGCGGTCAGTAATTTACTGCTGACGTTGAGCCAGCAGCAACCTGTCGTCCTTTATTTAGACAATTTGCATTGGGCCGACATGCCGACATGGAACTTGCTCGGCTACTTGGCGCAACGCATCGGCGGCAGCCGTCTGCTCATTCTTGGCGCGGTGCGCGTCGAAGATATGCCCCGCGACCGCCGCCGCCTGTCGCGCAAACTCATTCGCAACCAGCAGTTGGACACGCTCACGCTCGAACGGCTCAATCGGGAGGAAACGGCCGAACTCGCCCGCCATCTCAGCCCCGATCAACAGCTTGACCCGCTCTTTTTACGCCGCCTGTACGAAGAAACCGAAGGCAATCCATTCTTCATCGTCGAAACCATCCGCGCCGTGCTGGATGATGGTGAGTCGGACAATTGGACGCGCAGTGTACCGACGGATCGGGAAGGAAAACGGCCGTTTTTTGCCATTCCGCTCAAAGTCCAAGCCGTCATCGAATCCCGTCTTGATAAACTGGACGATGAAAGTCGCGCCACCCTCGCCGCCGCCTCCGCCATCGGTCACAAATTCACCTTCGACCTGCTGCAAGCGATCAGCCGCTACGACACCGAGACGATTTTGGCCGCGCTGGACGAATGGCTGGCTCGCGGCTTGGTGCGCGAACGGCAGGATGGATACATTTTCAGCCATGACAAAATCGAACAAGTGGCTTACGAGCAGCTTAGTCGCGCCCGCCGCCAATGGACACATCTGCAAATCGCCGACTATCTGACCAACACCCAACCCGACGCAGACCCCGCCCAACTCGCCCATCATTATTATCTCAGCAGCCAACCCGCCCGCGCTTTGCCCTATCTTGCCCGCGCTGGCGAACGCGCCCTCCGCGTCCGCTCCTACGCCGAAGCGCGTGAATTCGGCTTGCAAGCGATTGGCTTGATGGGGCGTTTTCCCGCCTCCGCCCAACACGACCGCGCCGAACGGATCGATCTCAACTTGCAATTGGCGCAAGCATACGCTTTCACAGGCGCACAAAGTAAAGCCCTGCAACTGTTGCACGAAACCGAGCGCGTCGCCGAAT
>CAYSDT010000173.1:0-6522 GCA_964429835.1 uncultured Ardenticatenaceae bacterium
AGAGGTCTTGATGAAACCTGTCAGGTCTTTACCCCAAGTTATTGAGATGTTACGTATTTATGTATCTTCTCAATATTTCGGGGAGACCTGACAGGTTTTTGAAGATACTCGTGTAAAACAAGAGGTCTTGATGAAACCTGTCAGGTCTTTACCCCCAGTTATTGAGATGTTACATATTTATCTATGTTTGTTTGGGGAGATGTTGGCGAATTGTTGATACGAGTTCACTTAAATCATAAGGTTTTTGCAGAAAGCCAAGAATGCCGCTTTCTGGAAAACAGCCGTTAATTTCGTAATCGGTGTACCCTGATGAGAGCAAGACGGGAACGGATGGGTTGATTTTTTGCAATTCACAATATGTTTCTGCCCCATTCATGCCTGGCATCGACATATCCAGTAAAACGAGGTTGATTTTCTCCATCTGCTCACGATAGAGAACGACACCTGCTTCACCAGAAACGGCCGTTATTAACGGAATCCCCTCATATTCTAAAATATCTGTTATCGCTTCACGGACAAAGGCATCATCATCTATAACAAGAACCATTTTCTTACCCCAGTGCATTGTAAAATAACTAGAAATTGCATATTCACTATTGTTATCTGATTATGGGGAATTTGCAACTGGTTTACAGGTGAATTCGTTGTGAAAAAGAAAACACGGCCGTAGCCGTGTCTTCTAAAAAATATAAAATTGGAAGACAGAAGATGTTTGTGTACAAACATCCTCTAGCTTTCTATCCCTCTTCTTCGCGTGCTTTGGCAGCCTCAGCCACGATTTTATCTTGCAAATACTTTGGCATACGGCCGTAACGCAAGAATTCCAGCGTAAACACGCCGCGCCCTTGCGTCATTGAACGCAGATCAGCCGTGTACGATTGGATTTCCGCTAACGGCACTTCCGCTTTCACGATGCTCTTTGACCCTTTTTGATCCATCCCTTGAATGCTGGCACGACGGGTGTTCAAATCGCCCATGATGTCGCCCATGTAATCAAACGGCACGGTGATGTCTATCTTGTAGATTGGCTCTAACATCGCGGGGGCAGCCTTCATCATCGCCTTTTTCAACCCTTCACGCCCAGCCGTTTGGAAGGCGATTTCTTTGGAATCGACGGGATGCTCTTTACCATCATAGATGACCGCTTTCAAGCCTACAATCGCATAACCACCCAATGGGCCAGCTTCCAACGCTTGCCGACAACCTTTCTCCGTCGCTGAAATATATGCGGTAGAAACTGAACCGCCAAATACCTCAGAGTCAAATTCAAACTCACCCTGACCAGCAATCGGCTCTAAACGCAAGAATACGCGGGCGTATTGTCCGGCACCACCTGTCTGTTTTTTGTGGGTGTAGTCGGCCTGTGCTGTTTTGGTGATGGTTTCACGGTACGCAATGCGTGGAATCGTTGTGGTCATGTTGACCCCAAATTTTGAGAGTGCTTTCTTCACTGCAATATCAAGATGGGTTGTACCCATCCCTTTCAAAATCGTTTCATGTGTTGCCCGTTCGGTGTGCCATGACAATGTTGGGTCTTCGGCCACAAGGCGGTTGAGCGATTGGCTCAACTTTGCCACATCCGATTGGTCAACGGGGTGGATGGCAACGGAGGCGATGGGATTGGGTTGGATGATGGCTGGTAATGTTAACTTCTCATCACGGGTGGCGAGAGTGTCATTTGTGTTCGTGTCGCTTAATTTAACGACTGCGCCGATGTCGCCTGCGTGTAATTTATTGATGGAAACTTGTTCTTTACCACGCAACAGGTGTAATTTGCCAATGCGTACTTCACTGTCTTGCGCTACATCCCACACGCGGCTGTCAGATTCCATCACGCCGCCATAGACGCGCAGGTAGCTTGTTTTGCCGTAGGGGTCTTCGCGTGTTTTGAAGACAAATGTGCTGAGAGGGGAATCGTCGGAGACGGCATATTCGGCTTCGCTGCCATCTTCTTTGGTTACGGTGTAGTTGCCAACTTCTGCGGGTGAGGGGAATAACCGCACCATTGCGTTCATGGCAGGGATAGTGGCAATGCCAGGCAGTGGCGCACAATAAATTACGGGAACACAATCCCCGTGCATCATCGCCAATTGCAAACCGCGCACAATGTCTTCGTCAGATAGTCCATCATTTTCAAAGAATTTCTCCATTAAGGTGTCATCCCCTTCGGCGGCGGCTTCGACAAGTGCCATATGCGCTTCTTCAGCTTCGTCGACGAGGTCGGCGGGGATGGGGCCGCGTGTGTCGTCAGCACCTAGTCGTGCTTCCATCGAGAATAGATCGACAACGCCTACAAAGGAGTCGCCTTCGCCGATGGGCAGTTGTAGTGGTACGAAATTGCCAGTCAAATGTTCGGCCATCGTGTTGAATGCCCGTTTGGCGCGAACGGTGTCCCGATCCATCTTGCTGAGGACGACGATGCGCGGCATATTTAATTTTTCAGCGGCACGCCATACAATTTCAGTGCCAACTTCCACACCAGAGACGGCTTCCACGAAAACCATCGCCCCTTCAGTGACATGAAGGGCGGCATTGACTTCGCCGATGAAATCGACGTAGCCGGGGGTGTCAAGCACATTAACTTTGTGGTCTTTCCACTCGATGGGGGCGACGGCGGTGGCGATGGAGCCGTTGCGGGCGATCTCTTCTTCTTCAAAATCCATCACAGTGTTGCCTTGTTGCACATTACCCATGCGATTAATGACATCGGTGTCGAATAACATCCGTTCGACGAACGTTGTTTTTCCGGCACCGTTATGTGAAACGAGAGCGACATTACGAATTTTATCGGTTGTGTATTCTTTCATTTTTTTATTGGACCTCTTTTAATTGGGAGTTATGGAGAATGGATATGATGAGAGTGAGACGCGGGACGGTGTGACAGGGCGCGAAAAAGCCACAGAATGATTTCAATCTGTGTGATATCCGTGAGGAAACTGGCATCGCAGTTGAAAAATTGGTCACTTTGTAAATAATTGCGTCTCTGTTCTCTTAAATTTTCTATGGAAATTTGATTATATGACCATAAAAGTGGGACAAATTTTAGTCGAAAGGGGGGGGGTTGTCAAAGCGTGGTGGTGGAGGGAAAATAGCGGTGTATGGTAGATTTTGGTTTAGGTATTCGATGAATAGGTGAGTGTAATATGGATAATCGGTTATTACTGTTTTTGTTATTGATGATTGGGTTGGCTGGCTGTAATGGCGGGGCGGATGATGTTGACGTGGTGAGTACGCCGACTGCTTTGGCGACGACGGCTTCATTGGCGACGTTGACTTCTACGCCTGTGCCGCTTCCGTCAACAAATACGCCTGTGCCGACGAGTACGCAAATGCCGACGGCAACGGCCGTTTCCACCAGTACCCCTCGCCCGCCGACCGAAACACCGTTTATTCCGACAAAAACGGCCGTTCCCACCAACACCCCCACGAACACACCAACCATCACCCCCTCACCGACACCCATCCCCCCCGCCCAGCCGACAAGCCCGCCCATGCTGACGGGGAATTTGTTGCCCAATGGCAGCTTTGAAGAAGGGCATTATAACCAGTGGGGTGTACCAGAGTTACAACTGCCCAACGGATGGCGATTGGAATATGATGAAGGGCCGACTGGGTACGGCAATGAAAGCTGGGACGTATGGGTGCGCCCAGAGACGCGCGTTTTGCCCGACTACCAACTGCCTCCATCTGAGCATGGCATTTTCATTTATGATGGCACGCATACCGTTAAAATTTTCAAAGGCTTTGGGGCGATTAGTGTTCGTTTACTTACTGACATGTATTTGCCAGCAGGAAGATATGCGATGACGATTAACATTTATCCAGATTTATATGAGGATTTTGTTGGCGGGCAGAAAATATGGGCGCACGATCCTGCATCAGGTGAAGTGCGTTTTATCGTTGGTGGTGGCAGCGGCGGCACTGGCTGGATACGGCCGTTTTTTGGACAGCGTAACACGATGACGCATGAATTTACGATTGCACAGGGGCAAAATGTGACGATTGGGGTAGGAATAAAAGGGCCGTTTGCCCTTGCCAACAATGGTTGGGTGATGGATGCGTGGTCGTTGGAGCAAATCTCTAACTAAACTCGCCACGCATCATTCGCTTCTGTATAATCCCCTCATGTTTGAATTTGAGATAGATCACACTGACCCCAGCGGGGCGCGAAACGGCCGTTTTCACACCCCGCATGGCATTATTCACACCCCCGTATTCGCCCCCGTCGGCACGTTGGCGACCGTCAAAGCGATGCGCCCCAGCGATTTACGCGATTTGGGCGCAAGCCTCGTCCTCAGTAACACTTATCACCTCTATTTGCGGCCGGGCGATGAGCTTATCCGCGATTTAGGCGGCCTGCATACCTTCATGCAGTGGGACGGCCCCATCCTGACTGACAGCGGCGGTTTTCAGGTGTTCAGCCTGAGCAAAACACGCAAAATCGACCAAGATGGGGTTACGTTTAAGTCCCATCTCGATGGCTCGTTTCACCGTTTCACCCCCGAAAAAAGCATCGCTATTCAAGAAAATTTGGGCGCGGACATCATCATGGCGTTCGATGAATGTCCGCCACCGCGTGACCGCGCTTATGTGGAAGAATCGCTAACGCGCACACATCCGTGGCTGGAGCGATGCGTCGCCGCTAAAACGCGGGATGACCAAGCGTTATTTGGCATCGTGCAGGGCGGCATTTTCCCCGATTTACGCGAACAATCAGCACGATTCATGATCGATCTGGATTTGCCCGGCTATGCAATTGGCGGATTGGCGGTCGGTGAGGAAAAGTCGGAAATGTACGCGATGTTGGACACGCTGAACCCCATCTTGCCCCAAAATAAGCCGCGTTATTTGATGGGTGTCGGCGCACCTGATGATTTGGTCAACGGCGTGTTGCGCGGCATTGATATTTTCGACTGTGTGATGCCCACGCGCATTGCGCGGCATAATTCGGCGTTCATTTTGGGCGGGCGATTGAATTTACGCAACGCCAAACATCAACGCGATCCCAATCCGATTGACAGCAGTTGCACTTGCTACACTTGCCAAAATTTCAGCCGCGCTTACCTGCGCCATCTGGTGAAGGCAAACGAGATTTTGGCGCACATCTTGCTGACGACGCACAATTTACATTTCTTGTTACAGTTGATGGAACAGATGCGCGGGGCGATTAAAAACGGCCGTTTATCCCAATTTGCAACCGAGTTTCTCAGCCATTACTAATTGATAACCATCTCATTCCCACGCTCTGCGTGGGAATGCAGTCTGGACGCTCCGCGTCCACTCGACGCAGAGCGTCGAAGAACTGCATTCCACGCGGAGCGTGGAAAGAGGGGGATGTGAGCGATTGCTAATTTTTCTACTCATTACTGCCACCAGCGGCGGCGGGGATGAAGGTTTGGTAGACAAAGGGAGTGTAGATGAGGGTGTCGGTGATAATGCCGTTTTCGTGACGGCCGCCGATGCTGTAGATTTTTGTTTCGACGTGAGCAACGCCGTTACCGCGTAACCCAATCCCGTTGGTTTCGGCGGGCATGTTGACAATTTGCCATGTGTCACTGTTGGGGTCGTACTGCTCAGCGAAGGCGGGGCTGCCCGCTTCTGCGGTTTCGCCGCCGATGATGTACAGTTTATTCAAAACGGCCGTTCCTCCCCCACCCATACGCGGCAAAAGCATGTCAGCACAAGCCGCCCATTCCTCATCAACCGTGCTGAAAACTTCACAAGTTGCCAATGAATTTTCGCCATCCGTACCGCCAACGACGAACAATCTGCCCGTCATTTGCGCCCCAGCAGTGAAAGCGCGTGCGTGGCTCATCGAGGGCAATGGCCGCCAACTGTCAGCGGCGGCATCGTAGAGGTAGATTGTGTTGACATAATCAGCCCCATTCCAACCGCCAATGTGATAAAGATAACTGCCATCAGAAAGGGTCAGCCCGCCTGATAATGGTTCTGGCAAGGAGGCGACGGGTCGCCATGCGTCATTAGCGGGGCTGTACGCTTCAACAACGGCCGTTACTTCTCCATCACCCAATTCCCCACCAGCTACATAAATTTCGCCGAACAGGGAGGCGGCAGTTGCATCGGAAACGGCCGTTGGTTTGTCAGCAACCGCTTCCCATACTTTTGTGCCGCTGTTAAAGCGTTGCACCGTGCCATCAACGATGGCCTCATCCCCTTCGCCCGTTTCACCGCCGATCATGTAGATGTCCAAGCCAATCGCGGCCATCGCCATGTGCGCTTTGGCTTGCGACAGTGGGCGCGAGCGCGACCATGCGCTGTCGCCGATGGGGGTGTTGTTGAAAGGAACGGCCGTTGGTAGCGGCGGTAAGGCTTCGGCTTGCTGTGCATTTTGTTGCTGGATGGCAAAAATGACGATGATTGCCATCATTCCCGCAAGGGCGGCTAGGATGGCGTATAAACGCCAATGGCTTTTAGGGGGATCGGGGATGGCTGTCGCTTGGGGTTGGGGATCGGGCGGGGGGGTGATGGATTCTTCTTCGACAACAGGTTCTGCTTCTTCGA
>CAYSDT010000174.1:0-3570 GCA_964429835.1 uncultured Ardenticatenaceae bacterium
TCTTTTTGGAGTAACGGCTTGTCAACAATCTGAATCCGCTCCCACCGCTGAATCTGAGGAATTGCCGACGGTTGCCAGCCCCGCGACGGTTCAACCCACACCGACTCCTTCGTTGCCGCCCACATGGACACCTCCCGCTGTGAATGCAAACGGCGGGTCTTCTTCTGCTGGTAATGGCGGCGAAACGGCCGTTAATGGCAACGCGCCAACAATCGGAGAAGACGCAACCGTCTACACCATCCAACCTGGCGATTCGCTGGGGGAGATTGCTAAAACATACAATGTGTCTGTGCAAGAATTAGCTGACATCAACAACATCGTAAACTGGAATATCATTGAAGTTGGGGATGTGTTGGTTATTCCCGAGTAAACTTAACGATTTGTCATTCCTGTGTTCAGATTAAGTGCGATGCACCTTGAAGGTGCGTCGCACTTGGTCATTTCTTCAACTGCGCCAACAACCCCACAATATGCGCCTCCAATTCGACCAGCGTTTCATGCTGTGCGCCGATTTTGTCTTGCTCGGCACGGACAAAACGGCCGAATGGGGCAATCACATCTTCAATGCGTTGGCTGCTGCGCCGCATTTCGCGGTCGAACTGTTCCGTCAAATTACTCATCAACCGTTGACGCAAATCGTCTAGTTTTTCATGCAGATCATTTCTGGCGCGACGACGGCGGGCGGGCAAAATGAGGAGACCGAGCAAAGCGGCCGTTACCCCCGCCACAATCCCCGTCACATCCAGCCATAATAATTGGGTGGCGGCGGCGACGGCAACACCCAGCCCCACACCAGCCCCAGCCAGCCCCGTGTTCACAACGGCCTGCCGTGCCGATTGGGCGATGGCGTGTGCTTCTTGATCTTTATCGTAGGTATCAACGGCCGTTCTTGTTGCCGTTCCAATCGAATCGATCAGCCGTTGGCGGTCGTAAGCCAATGTCCCCTCCACCTGCCCAGAGCGGCCAACGATACGATTTTGGTAATCGTCTTTGCGGGTGGCGAGATGGTCAGCGACGGCCGTCCATTGGCGTAAATCCTGCTCCACCATCCAATCGACCAATTCACTGACGCGCAATTCAATCATTTTTGGCGTGTCGGCGATGACTTGCGCCTCGAAAGCCGCTTCCACCTTTTTATTACGCAACAGATCGGGCATACGGCCGATTCGCATCATTTCGTCGAAGAAATCATCGCCGCGCTTTTCCATTTCGTAGATGAGATTGTCAATTTCGCCCAGCCGCGCCTTGAAATTACGCTGCATGTCGTCATTGTAATACGTCATCTGCCCTTCGATGTCGTTCAACAGCGTGGCATCTTCCTTGAGTGCATTTAGATCGACTTCGATATATTCTAGCTGGTGTTTGACTAATTTATGGCCGACACCGAGTGGGTTGAGGAGTTTGAGTTGAAAACGGCCGTTATCATCCAACGTCTCATGGATAAACGATTCCATCGGTTCAAAACCGCTTTCGTCCCATAATTGGGGCTGTCCCGCTTTCGCTTGCTGTGCTTTTCTGGCGGAGACGGCAAAGACAGCCGAAATCTCACCCACCAACTGTCGTGCCGATTCGGTGACAAAGGTGATGACCTGTTGACGGTCAGCCTCTTCGGTCAAAATGTCGATTTTATTGATGACCAACACGATTTTCTTGCCCCAATCGCGTATCTGCGTCAGGAAACCGCGTTCGCTTTCGGTGAAGGGGCGGTCGGCGGAGGTGATGAAAATGACCAAATCACTGCGCGGAATAAATTCGGCCGTCAACGCTTCATGCTCACGCAAAATGGCGTTCGTGCCGGGCGTGTCCACAATGCTGATTTGGTGCAACAGGTCGATGGGCGCGGTCTGCAACCAGACCCCCTTCTCGACTGGTTTTTGCTCAGTTTTATCGCCGTAACGCAATAGATAAATCTGGCTGGTGGTCGGGGTTACGCCTTCAATCAGCAGCGGTTGCCCCATGAGGGCGTTGATGAACGCCGATTTGCCAGCGTTAAATTCACCCGTGATGACGAGCAAAAACAGTTCATCTAGTTGACGGATTGATTCGGAAAGGGGGGCGAATTCTTGGGGGGAAACGGCCGTTGTTCCCAACACATCCCGCAACTGCCCCAACACATCCCGCGTTCGCTTGAGTAATTCTTCTTGGTCTGTCGTTAAAATTGCATCCATACGCGGAAGTATATCAGGCGAGTGGGCGAGTGGGTAACAAGTGGCAAGTATACAAGTAGCAAGTGGCAAGTAGGTGACGGGTGCATTTCAGTATTTTTAATATGGCGGTTAAAACCGCGCCTACAATTGCAAAGTCGGCCTCCGCCGACTAGGTTTTAGTCGGCGGAGGCCGACTTTGCAGCCGTTGCAGCGAATTTATTCGCCATGCCCCCAAACTGAAATGCACCCGTAGGTGACTTGCTACTTGCCACTTGCTTACTTGTTACTTTTCACTCCCTATCGTCGCCGCCACACCCAAATGGTCGGAAGCGGGTTTGGTGGTGATGGTTACGTTTTCGGCTTGCAAATCGGGTGACAGCCAAATGTAGTCGATACGCTGGACGGGATCGATTGACGAGGAGGTATAGCCGGGTGTAATCCCCGCCGATTCAATGACCTCTGCCAACCCAAATTCCTCCAGCAGAACCATCTCTGGTGAACCCGGTTTAGCATTCAGATCGCCCATAAATACGACCATCCCATCCGTTGGCAGCGCGGCAATAACCGCTTCCGATTGGACAACGCGAATATCGCTGTCTGCTGACCGATGGTGATAATGGGTGACGAAGAAGTTGAGCGGCTCATCCATGCCCACATCAATTTCGGCGTGTATCATCCCCCGTACAAGCGGCAAATCATCTGGCGGCAGCGGGATGAATTCGTAATCAATGATGGGGTAGCGGCTCAAAACGACATTGCCAAATGAGGGATCGGTGACGGGATGGAAAATATATGGCATTTCCAAGCGATGGGAAAGCCATGTGAGATTATCAACTGAGCCATTGATCACCCAGCCGCGTGATGCTTCTTGCAAGCCGACAATATCGGGGTGCTGCGCCTCAATCTCTTGGGCGATGGCTTCTAATCCCAAATCGCCTTCCATGTCAAATCCCATATGAATGTTGTACGTCATTACGCGGAATGGTTCACCAGATGGCGGGATGGAAACGGCCGTTTTCCATCCCAATCCGACAACCAACGGCAGCAGTAACAAGGCCGCCGCTAACAGTGCAGGAATGAGTGGCCGCGCCAACAAGGGCGACTGATTTTCCTGCTTTTGCACTGCCCATCCCGCCCGCAATGCGGCTAAACCGACGAGAATAACGGCCGTTGGTATCAAAATCGTGTTCGTAAACGGCAACGGTAAATCATACGCCGCATAATAAAGGAAGCTGAACAGCACGAACAAAATCATCGCACTGCCATGCACGATGCTCAGGTTTCGTAAGCCGACATGCGTACTGTCCGCCTTCAAACTGAGGATGATCAACCCGAACCACAGGGAGAATATCAGTTGCGCGGGCAACAACAGCCAGCCAAATGGGGCGGTGTTATCGCGCAAAATATAAGCGGCGATGGGGAT
>CAYSDT010000174.1:3670-6506 GCA_964429835.1 uncultured Ardenticatenaceae bacterium
CCCATCCACCCCGCGACTAAGCCGATGCCTAAAACTTGCCCAAGAAGCATCCATCCATAACTAATCGGATACGACCATTCAGAAACGGCCGTTAATGTGGCAAGATTTTGCAAAACGAGCAGTTGCAAAAACAGAAACGGCCCCCATCCCAGCCAAGCCAGCACGTTGCCATCAACCGCGTCGTTCAGTTGGGATGTGGAGAGGAGGTAGAAGAAAACGGCCGTTAATGCAATCATCAAAACGGCCGTTATCCAGTCGTGTTGCCACGCCATATCGTAGGTGATGTACAGCCCGTGCAGGGCAGTGTCAACTGCAAAACCGAGAAGGAGAGAAACGGCCGTTAATCCCAGCACCCCCTCGCCCTCTCGACGGACAGACCCCAAATAGATGGGGATAAACCAAAGGAAAAAGACGACGGCGAGCGAAGCAAAGATAAAATCAATGAAGGGATCGGCCGTCCATAATTGTATAAATAAGCGGGAGGCAGCAAGCCCGCCGCCTGCTATCCATATCGCCCGTTTTGTGCCAACAAAACGATTAAGCAGCGCGGCCAGAAAGCTGGTTGCGAACACCGCGATGGCAAGCAGCCCCATCTGGATCGCGTCAAAGCCAATGCGGTCTCGCATGACGGATATTAGTAAAGCAAACATCAGGCGCAACGATTGCATCCCAAACAGGACGGCAAAAGCGGGCAGTAACAGGCGTTGAATGGTTTGTTTGTTCATGGGGGAACCTCGCTGAAATAGGTGTGTCTGTATTTACCATTACAGTGTTGATCTATGTAATGCCCCTGTCAAGTGATGTTTGTCATATTGTGGCAGGGTGTTGGGGTAAACGGCCGTTTCTGCGCTTAAAAACAAAAAGTGGTTCAATCTGCAAGATTGAACCACTTTGGTATGGGGGTAAACGGGCTGGATTCCCGTTGATAATTGCCAATTGTCTACTCCGCCAACGATGCCAATTTCGCTGCCTGATCGGCAATGATCAGCGCGTCGATGAATTCGTCGAGGTCTCCGTTCATAACGGCCGTTAAATTATAACTGCTCAACCCAATCCGATGATCCGTCACCCGACTTTGCGGGTAATTATAGGTACGAATCTTCTCACTGCGGTCGCCGCTGCCAACCTGCGCCTTGCGCTTGGCCGACTCTTCCGCATTTTGCTTCGCTTCTTCCCGTTCTTGCAGCCGCGCCTGAATAATAGCAATCGCCAAATGCTTATTCTGCGACAAACTACGCTCCGATTGAATCTTGGTCATCAACCCCGATGGTTTATGCACCACCCGCGCCGCCGTCGCATTTTTCTGCATATGCTGCCCGCCCGGCCCGCCCGCAAACTCGGCCGTGATGGTTAAATCGTTCATGTTGAGCGTAATTTCCACCGCGTCAATCTCTGGCATGACAGCCACCGTCGCCGCGCTGGTATGCACCCGCCCTTGCGACTCCGTTTGCGGCACGCGCTGCACGCGATGCACGCCGCTCTCAAACTTGAAGCGCGAATACGCCCCCTTCCCTTTCACCGCCATGATGACCTGTTTATAGCCGCCCACGCCCGTACGATTTTCCTCAACGATGGTCGGCTTCCACTTCAATTTTTCGGCATAACGGAAATACATTCGCAGCAAATCGGATGCAAAAATGCCAGCCTCATCGCCGCCCGTGCCAGCGCGAATTTCAACAAATACATTTTTCTTGTCGTTTTTGTCGGCTGGGATGAGCAGCTTCTTCATATTCTGCATCAACCCTTCCATTTCGTTGTCAATCTCGCCGATTTCCTCTTTTGCCATTTGCCGCATTTCGGCATCATCTTCCATTTCCACCAATTCGACCGCTTCTTCGCGTTCCACGGCTAATTTCTGGTACCGGCGATAGGCGATGGTCAAATCTTCAATTTCGGCGCGTTCTTGCGCCAAAGCGGTCAGCTTAACGTGGTCGGCCAACACAAAAGGGTCGGCCATCTGGTTTTCAATTTCATCATAACGGCGCACGATAACTGCGATTTTATCTAGCATGGGTAAAAGCCTCTAATACGGATTGTCATACCTGCGTAGGCAAGTATCCATCTCCTCAATAAAAATGGATTCCCACCTACGCGGGAATGACAAGTTTATAATTTTCTTGTTTTCAATAATGTATTGTGCTAATTGTAACCAGTGACCCTAGCGCGTCAAATGGGGTGATGATTTTGCATAAGTTGTTTGAACCCGCACGGGTTCTGTTGACCGCTCGTTTTCAGTTGGCTGTTTTTAGTTGATTGTTGATTGTTTCTTTTTGCAAACGGCCGTTTTCCATCATCCATAACCCCATCGCCTCGCCCGCATGGTACGCCGATGTGCGGGCGAGGCAATCGGCCGTTTTTAACCATTGGTCAGCAAATCGACGATTCCTTGAATTTCATATTGCTCGGCTAAACGGGTTAATTCAGTGGCAACTGGCTGGTATTTTGCATCCATCTGCTCTAATTTGGCGATTTGCTCATGGACAACGCGAATATCGGCCATGATGGCGGCGGTGTGGATGGCTTCCGCTATTTCTGTGGGCGGTAAAATCATGGGGGATGGCTGGACAACGGCCGTTTCGACCCCATTCAGCACGGCCGTTTCCCCCACTTCCTCCTCATGCTCCCACGCCCATCCATCCCCCAGCATATCGTATCTTCTCAATATATCGGGGAGACCTGACAGGTTTTTAAAGATACTCGTGTAAAACAAGAGGTCTTGATGAAACCTGGCAGGTCTTTACCCCAAGTTATCGAGATGTTACCAAAACAACTCCGAATTTGCCGCATTACTTTCAGATTACACCTATGATCGGCTCCACTCCCGAAATCCAAAGCA
>CAYSDT010000175.1:0-6473 GCA_964429835.1 uncultured Ardenticatenaceae bacterium
AGCCAGAGCAAGCCAGCGATGGGCATTGTTTTTTTTGTGGCGGGGATTTTATTACCGATCCAGCGACTGCTGTGGACAAAACCGAGCGCGGGCAGGGTGTAAACGGCCGTTAATGCCGCCATATTCCTCGTCGTGTTCGCCGTCGCGCCCGTGATGAGCGACGCGCTGATGCCCGCGCCAAACCAGAGCAGGAGCAGGGCGTAATTGGGCTGTCGCCATTTCCAGATGGAAATTGCTACGCTTATCAAGAAGAAGAACGCCGTCAATGGTACAAAAACGGGGCGGCCGGGAATGTTGTACGCTAAGAATCCATCGCCCGCGTTGGGTTGGATGAAAGCGCGTAATCCACTGCTGATGTTGGTTAATAACGGCCGTAAATCGCCCGCTTTCAGCGCGTCAAATGTGCCATCAAGCATATCAAGGCGGGTCAGGGCTTCGGGATGGAAATGCAGATAGGTGAACAGGGGGATGACGAGTACGCCCGCCAGCAACAGCCCCATCGCCACCGTTTTCCATGCGGCGCGAAAGCGGTCACGGTGAAACAGGGCGAGGTAAAGCATGAAGGCGGGGTACAGCAGCCATGCGACCCGCGACGATAAATAGATATGCACGGTGGCGGCGACGGCGATGGCAAAGGAGATGATGGTGAGCAGGGGGGCAGGGGAGCGGGGGGGAGGGGGAGATGCAACCAAAGGTTGTCTGGGGAAGGTGAGGCGATGGAAAAAGTAAACGGCCGTTGTCATAAATAGCGGCATCAATCCCGCCCGTAATGCTTCACGGCTGCTGGCGACCGCCCAAAAGGAAACGGCGGTGATGGCTATGGTGGTAACGGCCGTTTTCCATCCAAACGCCCGTTTTGCCCACGCATAAGCCATCGCCATCGCCAAAATGCTGGCGAAAACATTGACCAATCGCAACGCAAAAACCCCTTCGCCCAGCAACGCCATGCTGCCAGCGGCGGTGTAACTGTAAAGCGGTTCACTGCCGTAATTGAGGGGGAAATAGAAAAGCAGTTCGCCATCCAACACCCCAATCGCTTCGCGGCCATGATTGGCCTCGTCGTGGGTTAAGCCGGGCGGCAAACTGCTTAATTGATGGGTGCGAAAGGCAAAGGCAACAAAAAGTATGCAAGTAACAAGTAGCAAGTGCCAGGTAGTTGACTGCCACTTGCTACTAGCTGCTTGCAACTTGCCCACTTGCAACTTGCTCACTTGTTACTCTTTTTCCGCCACCGCAAACACTTCCCGCTCAAAGAACCAGCGGATGGGGGGCAGATCGAATGCGATTTTGTGCAGCAGGCGCATGATGGCGTTTTCTTGCCGATCTTGCGGCGGGGAATCGAGCCATACGTTGCTGCTGAAGCCCGCTTTTTTAAGCGTGCGCCCCATGCTGAACAAATCTTGCTCGTTGACATGCACATGCTGGTTCACGGGGGTGATGGCGCGGGGGTCTTTGGGATACCCCTCTTTTTGCCCCAGCAGGGCGCGGAAACGGCGCACCCACGGGTAAGCGTGGTCGTCGTACCATTTATTGGGGGCGGTGTGGATGATAAAACGGCCGTTATCTTTCAACACCCGCCGCACTTCCAACATCGCTTCGTGCAGTTCCCACGGGTGAAGGTGTTCGACGACATCGAACATCAACGCACGGTCGAAATAGTTGTCGGGGAAGGGCAGCTTTTTGGCATCAGATCGGCATATGCCCGTTTTGGGCATTGGCGCGTCAGGGTTTTCTTTCTTCATGCGGGCAATCTCATCATCAATGACTTTGTTTGTCATGCTGATGGCCGCCTGCGCGTAATCAATCCCATACGCTTCCACGCCCAGTCTCATGCAATGGGTGATGATTTCACCACGCCCACAGCCGACATCGAGCAATTTCATGCCTGGTACGACGGTGGCGACTTCAAATGCGTCGTTTAGCCGTCTGGATAAATGTTCACCTTCGGATTCGATGAAAACATCGAATCCTTCACAGGCGGTTAAAAAATACTCTTCTGTATATAAATCAGAGTTTAATGGTTTTTCTTTATGTTCGCTCATAGATTTCCTTGTTAAGCAATGTAACGCATTGCCAGTGCGCGGCATTATAAATCAGGCGGGTATGAGCGTCAAAGTAGGGGCGTAATTCGTAGGGTGATTGTACATTCCTTCTTGCACCTGAGTAGATGGCTGATTATACTATGACTACGGTACTGTTTTTAAGGTTGTGAAGCATGGATGATAGTTGTAATGGGTGATAGTGATTCAAAGGCAACCATTTTATTAGTTGAGGGGCAGCGGGCTGGCAACGATTCGTTTTATTTCGATTTGCAGAAGGCGGGCTACGCTGTGCTGCGTGTGCAGACAGGAACGGCCGCTTTTGCCGAATTAAAAAAGCAAACCCCATCACTCATCATCTTTGATGCCTCCACGATGCGCTCAAGCGGCAGTCGAATGTGCAATCGGTTGCGTAATTTGGTTGGCAACCGTTGTGCCATCTTGCATTGTCGTGGACGAAACGAGGCAAAGAGTGCGGCGGGGCGAGCAGATGTGTATATACAACGGCCGTTTACCCCCCGAACCCTGCTCAATCGCACCCGCCAACTGATTCCCGCTAACCCGTACAAAGAAGAAGTTGTCCGCTATGGCGATATTACCTACTACCGCAGCAAGCGTTCTCTTGAACGGACGGGAATGGGCGAACGGCCGTTGACCCCCAAAGTTGCCCAACTCATCGAACTATTCTTACGCCATCCCAACGAACTGATCAGTCGCCGCCAATTGATGCACGACATCTGGGAAACCGATTACGTCGGTGATACGCGCACGCTGGATGTGCATATCCGCTGGGTACGCGAACTGATTGAGATGGATCCATCCAAGCCGATACTATTGTTGACTGTGCGTGGAAAGGGATATATTTTGGTTAATTATTGAGGTATCATCGGTTGAAAACCGATGCCTGATATACAAAACGCGCTGAAAGCGCGTTCTGGACAGCCCGCTTTCAGCGGGCTTTTTTGTACCAGACACCGATTTTAATCGGTGAATTTTGTCAATTCTTCTAAATCTTCTGAACTGGAGTCTGGCGAAAATTGAATTTCAGTTGGGAAGTAGGGGCGGTTCGCGAACCGCCCCTACTTCCCGACATGGTTCATCCGTGAAATCAGTGTCCCATTCTACGGCGCAACAACCTCATTGATTGAGCCAAATGTATTCACTTTCAACACCCAATCTGTTCCCACGCGATATAAAACATACTCCGCTTCATCGTTGGTGTGATAGGTGAACCGCTCGCCATCGTCCGAAAAATGGATGGTGTACGCTCATCCCGCGCCCCTTCGCGCTCCCCGCTGGCAAGCGAAACAGTCGGCCACGAGGGGCTCATATCCGTGCCAGAAGCACTCACTTCATCGACAACCATCCATTCCGTAACCGTGTATTCGCACCACTCCGCGTAGACGACGTATTCACATTCCTGCACCACTTCGCTCATGCCATTGCCCTGATCGACGCTGTACGGCGTGCCGCACACCTCCGTCGAATCCCCGCTGGATGGCGGATTGGCTTGCGTATGATGCTCTTTGGACGTGCAACTGCCGACGCGGATCGCATCGTTGGGAATTTCATCTTGCCATGCGTCGCGGCTCACCTCGCCCAACGCTTCCACGTTGACACTGCGTTGCCATTCGACGGCATCGACCCGCGCTTGCTGGTCTTCGGTACGACTGGAGAGGAATAAAAAGAGACAACAGGCGATGAGAAAAATGATAACGGCGACCACGCCTGCAACCATCCCCTTCTTGCTTTTCTTTTTGGCTGGCGGCGGGGGTGATGGGGGGGCTGGTTTTTCTGCACTCATGCTTGCGCCGCAACTTTGGCAGGCGGCGGCATCGGCATCGTTTTCTGCACTGCAATAAGGGCAGGCGATGGGTGCAGCCGCCTCAGTGCGGTGTGCGCCAACGACTTGTCCCGCTTGGCGAGCCGCGCCTTCGCTTAAATCTGCGCCACAATGTTCACAAACGGCCGTTTTTCCCGAATTTCGCGTGCCACAATAAGCACAATGCACATCCGCCCCCGCCTTTGCTTTAGCGATGGTCGCCTCATCGGTGATGATCTCTTCTTGGGCGACTTGCTCGAACTGCACATCATCAGGCTGTGCGGCGGCACAACTGTGGCATTTTTGGTCAGTCCCCTTGTTTTTTGCACCACAATAGGGGCATGTCCATTGCATATGCACATAGCCTAAACTTTTTTTGCTCATAAATATCGCTCCTTCAATATAAAATTATTCGGGGATGACTATCCCTAATTGATCTGTATAACGCCATAAATTATACGATTGATTATAACGTAAAAGGGCGGAGATGTTTATCCATCTGTGCTATACTGTTCCTCGTTCAACCCAATCACTCGAAATATAGCAAATAAGATAATGAATATAAATTCACCCCATCCCGTAGACGAAACCCGCGTGGAACGCCGCGCACATGGAAAAGCCCGCCGTTATCAAGCTCCGCTTGCCGCGCATGGCGAGTGGCAGCCCGCCGCTGACCGTCCCGATCCGTTGGCACTATTACGCCAGCAGGACGAAGGGCGATTGCAACATCTGCTGCCGATTAAATACGGCCGTATGATGGCTTCCCCGTTCGCATTTTTGCGCGGCTCGGCGGTGGTGATGGCGGCTGATTTGGAGAAAACGGCCGTTTCTAATTTCAATGTCATGCTCTGTGGCGATGCCCATCTTTCCAATTTCGGCCTCTTCGCTTCGCCAGAACGCCATCTGGTGTTCGACGTTAATGATTTTGACGAATGTTATCCCGGCCCATGGGAGTGGGACTTGAAGCGGTTTGCTGCCAGCATCATCGTGGCTGGGCGCGGCAACGGATATGACGATGAGACAAATCGTACCATCGCTGAAAAGGCGGTGAAAAAATATCGCAAGGCGATGCGTGAACTGTCAGAAGCGCGTACATTGGATGTGTGGTATTTCCACGTTGATGAGGAAAAATTACAGTATCTTTACGATGGCAGTTCTTCCAAAAAAGTGCGGCGTATGACGGAAAAAATCATCAAGAAGGCCAAAACCCGCACGCAGGAGCGGACGATTGAGAAGTTGACGGTAGTGGAAAACGGCCGTCGGTACATCAAAAGCGATCCCCCGTTGCTGGTTCCATTTCGTGCTGAAAGTGTGGAAGAACTTATGGGGGATGGGGCGTTGACGAAAACGGCCGTTTCTGATGCGTGGAATGATTATTTGCAAAGTCTGAAAATTGAACAACAATTTTTGCTGTCACGCTATCGCATCATTGATGCGGCATTGCGCGTCGGCGGTGTGGGCAGTGTTGGTACGCGCAGCATCATCGTTTTGTTGCAAGGCGGGGCGCATGATGACACGCTTATTTTGCAATTGAAAGAGGCAAATTCATCCTCTTTGGCCGCGTATTTGCCGCCGCGTGAATACGAACAAAACGCGCAGCGGGTGGTGACTGGTCAGCGGCTCATTCAAGCAACCCCTGATATTTTCTTGGGCTGGCATCGCAGTGAGGAGAGCGGCAATGATTATTATTGGCGGCAATTGAAAGATATGAAGGGGTCGCTTGACGTGGAAGCGATGGGTGACGGGGCGTTTGAGACGTATACTTCTATTTGTGCCATCAGCTTGGCTCGCGCCCACGCCCGCACAGGGGATGCGTCGGCGATTAGCGGCTATATCGGCAAGGGCAGCGGGCTGGACAAGGCCATCGCCCAATTTGCCATCGCTTATGCCGACCAGACGCAACGGGATTATGACAGGTTGGCGGCGGCGGTGAAATCTGGTGAAATTGTTGCGGCGATGGGTGTGTGATTGTTTGTAAATTGGCAACGAATTAGCGCGAGTAAAGCAAGTTTTATGTGGAGTCGAGGCTTTAGCCGGTCGGCTAAAGCCTCGACTCCACTGTGGAATAATGGAGAGTGTGGGAAATGATTAGAAAATCTGATAAATACAGCTTTATTGTGGTGAAATATGATGGAGCCGACACGGCCGATTTGGCGTTGGCTGTCGTGCGTGAATTGGCGAAGGAAAATGAGATCAAATTGAAGGATGCGGTTGCCATCACGAAAAACAAGAAGGGCAAAATCAAATTGCATCAGACAGATGATGATTCGGCGGGCAAAGGGTTCTTGAAAGGGGGTGCGATTGGCGTTTTGTTTGGAATGCTATTTGCTGCGCCTGCGCTTGTTTTGGCGGGGGTGGTGTCGGGAACGGCCGTTGGCATGTTTGACAAAGGTATTAAAAATAAAATCATGAAATCGCTGGGGGATGATATGACGCAGGATGAGTCGGCGTTGGCGGTTCTTTTGGAAGCGGCCGATTGGACGGTTTTGGAAGAGCGTATGGCGGCGCATAATTTCAATGGCGAATTGATCGTCACTGAATTGGCGGCCGAACATTTGCATGAGGTTGAATCCCTTGCTGAAGATATGGATGAGGAGGAGTAGGGATAAACG